>JAADDP010000026.1 GCA_013153825.1 Campylobacterota bacterium | reverse complement strand
ATATAGGTAGGGATACAATAAATGTAAATATGATAACTATATTTAATCTCTTCATCTCTAATCCTTTAATTAAATTTACCAATTTATAACATATTATAATATAATTATACTATATTATAGTAGCTATTTAGGTAAAAATATTGAGCTATTTTTGAGTTATATAATTTAAATTTTTGGGAAATTCAATTATAATAGATAAAAAAAGAAAAGGACTTCACTTGCAAAAGATGGATGCAAATAGAAAAAAGGCGTTGGAGAAGGCACTAAAGCAGATAGAGAAAGATTTCGGAAAAGGTTCGTTAGTTAGACTTGGAGATAAGGAGATAGAGCCTATTGAGGCTATAAGTACAGGCTCAATCGGTCTAGATATAGCTCTAGGAATTGGAGGCGTACCAGTAGGAAGAATAATAGAGATATATGGACCTGAGAGTTCAGGGAAGACCACACTAGCTCTACATGTCATCGCCTCTGCCCAGAAGAGTGGAAAGATATGTGCCTTTATAGATGCAGAACACGCCCTAGATGTATTCTATGCAAGAAATTTAGGTGTAGATGTCGACAATCTACTCGTATCCCAGCCAGATTTTGGAGAACAGGCGTTAGATATACTTGAGACACTAGCTAGGTCTGGAGCCGTAGATGTTGTTGTTGTCGACTCTGTAGCTGCATTGACCCCAAAAGCTGAGATTGAGGGGGAGATGGGAGAACAGCAGATGGGGCTACAGGCTAGACTTATGAGTAAGGCTCTCAGAAAGGTTACAGGTATTCTGCATAAGACAAATACAACCGTAATCTTCATAAATCAGATTAGAATGAAGATAGGGACAATGGCTTATGGAAATCCAGAGACAACGACGGGTGGGAATGCACTCAAGTTTTACGCATCTGTGAGAATTGATGTGAGAAGAATTGCATCTCTAAAGCAGTCCGATTCACAGATTGGAAATAGAGCCAGAGCCAAAGTTATCAAAAATAAGGTTGCACCACCATTTAGACAGGCTGAGTTTGATATCATGTTTGGAGAGGGTATATCAAAAGAGGGTGAACTACTAGATTACGGTATTAAGTTTGATATTATTGAGAAGAGTGGCTCTTGGTATGGATATAAGGGTAGTAAGTTTGGACAGGGAAAAGAGATTGCCAAGAGTAGGTTAAAAGAGGATGATAAGTTGAGAGAGGAGATTGAGGCTCAAATTAGGGAGAGGCTAATATCTGATAACTCATTAACTATGAGTAGTAAGGATATAGGTAACCAGAGTTAGTGCTATAAAGAGTCCACGGCTTTAAGTGGTTGATTATCACTCATAAAATATTTCTACGATTTTATATCCAAAGCATAATTAAAGTTTAAACTTAATATTATTTTAAGTAAATACTAGGAGATATAATGAGAAATAGAGAGCAGTATGTGACAATCAGCCACTATAAGGAGAGGGAGTTCCACTTCTTAAGTTATGCTATCCAGACAGAAGAGGGGTTTATCCCAAAGGGTGTGGAGCAGTTTCATGAGAGTGAAAAGGGCAGATTCATATCCAAAATAGAGGAGCTAAAATCTAAATACTCAAACCACCATGTGGTATCGATATCTCTAGCTACAAAGCAGGTTCTGACACATGAGAGGGTTGAAGATAGTGATAAGTTAGTAGCAAATATATTTAAAGATAACTATATCGTACAGGATAGAGACCTTCCAGAGGATATAGATGTATCTCTATACTTCTCTCCATTTGCAATTCTATATGAGCAGTATAAATCTATATTAAGCCATAAGTTGATACTTCTTATTGGCTACTTCGATAGAAAACTATTTATGATGTTTACAACTAAGGATAGGGTTGAGCAGTGTTGGATTATTGGAACTAGAGGGTTGAGTGAGAAGAAGATAGCAATGTGGGTGGATAAGAGTACAGAGAAGTACTATGAGCTATCATCAAATACTGCAGACCATATCGAGATATTGGTATCGGAGGAGAACCCAAAACTTTTAAAATCTCTAAGAGAGGAGCTATCTCTAGATATCAACCTAGCACAGAATAGTATCCACCAACTTCTACACCAGATGGCAAGTTCTCAGGAGATTGCAGAGAAGAACTACATACCAGATTTTAGAAGGATATCTATAGGTGGTGAGAATAGTGAGATAAGGGTGAAGGAGTATATCTCAACGCAGAGTATAGATGGAGCAGATGGTAGGAGCTTGGGTCGTGATGAGGATGGCTTACTAAGTGAGATTAAATCCATATTTAAAAGCTCAAAAGAGGATGATATGAAACTATCAATATTAGCTTCAATTCTACCCCTATTTATTGTGGCTATAATCGGTACATTCTATCTATATCAAAATAGGGGATATATATCTAAGATTGATCGTATATCAACCCAGATATCTGCAGTTAAAAGAAGTTCTGAACTATCAGAAGCTACTAAGAGTATATTCAATGCAGTTGATGGTAGTGGGGAGATTAGAAAGTTGATGTTGAGTCTAAAGAGTATATATATAGAGGGTGAGGCTTGGGGAATTCCCAAGTTGGAGGCTAATCTTAAGAGGTTATATCCAGATGGGCTATTTACCATTAAGACTGGAAATGGCTTCAGCTCAATATTCACATTTAGTTCAAAGTAGAGAGGTGATATGAAACTAATAGTTAAAATTTTATACCTACTAACTGCCGTTGTAATAGCTCTTTGGGTCGTTCCAAACTACCTTGAGTATACAAAAAATAGGGATATATACCATATAAAGATGAAATCTCTAGAGGATTTAGATAGGAGGGAGATACCGTCCGATGCAAAAAGTTTTCATACCGAGCTATTTAAGGAGGAGATGAGAGGCTACTTCAGTGAGGTTAAGAATATAAATGTCAATGTGGTCTCAATTCCCAATAGTAAATATGAGGTTAGGGTGCTATTTCCAAAAAAATATCTAGATAATTTTTTAAGAATTCTCAGGGATACACCATTAAACTTTAATATATATCTTAATGATGAGATTGTATATAAGCAGTCAAATAGAATAGTTGAAGCTAAATTTATAGTTACCCCCTATTAGAGGAGTAACCTTAGCCTAAAGTGGTGGCTAGTCTATATCTGGTTTAGGTGTCTTGATTGTAACTGCAGGTAGCTTAGGGTAGATTACATCTGGAAGCTCACCATCGAGTGCCTCAAAGAACTTAACGATACTATCAACCTCCTCTCTGCTCAACTTAACTCCAAGTTGAGTCTCACCCATAATCTCTACAGCCTCTCTAATATCCCAAACTGCACCATTATGGAAATATGGAGCCGTCCTTAATATATTTCTCAATGTTGGAGTCTTAACCATACCACTCTTATCACCTTTGAAATCTCCTACAGAAGCGTACTTATATGGCTTTAGCAGGGGAAACTTCTGCATAGAACCCCCAACTCCAACGCCATTATGGCATGAGCTACACCCTTTTGAGATGAATACCTTCAACCCTCTCTTCTCCTCATTATTTAACATCTGCTCATCCCCAGCTAGAAACTTATCAAATCTTGATGGTGTAACTAGAGTCCTCTCAAATGCACCAATAGCATCTGCAATCCTCTTAAATGTTATATTATCATCTCCAAATGCCATCTTAAACTCATCTCTATAACCATCCATAGATGATATCCTCTCAACTGCCATCTCCTTTGAGATTGCCATCTCTGGTTTAGCCTGTAGAGGTCCTTGAGCTTGAGCCTCTAGATTATCTGCTCTACCATCCCAGAACTGCCTATCCATAAAGACAGCATTGTATACAGTTGGTGAATTTAAGTGGTGGGGATTTGTTGTCCAACCATCTCCAACTGCACTCTCAACACCATCAATACCACCTGTAGCCAAATTGTGGCATGTGTTACATGAGATTAGATTACTTTTTGAGAGTCTAGGCTCAAAATATAGCCTCTTTCCAAGCTCAATTTTTGCACTATTTAGAGGATTTTCTCTATTATCTATCAGCTTTAATAGCTCCTTCTCATCTGTCGGTATCGGTTTAAATCCAGCCTTTTTAGCCTCATCAACCATAGATGCCGACAGAACTCCACTAAGTGTTAAAATAAGTGTTAAACCTGCTATTTTCATCAATATCCATCCATAAAAATTTAGTATAATTTAACAAAATATTACTAGATAGCAACTTTGTTACCGCTTATAGTCACCATTTAGCTCTATACTCCACCCCTCCCAGGAGCCTAAATCTGTAGGCTCATCTAGAGCCTCCTCAAGCTGGTCCAAGAATATATCTCTATCTACAAGCCTAGCACCTAAACTCTTTAAATGGTCGGTCGGCACTTGGCAATCTATAAATCTATAGCCCCTCTCTATAAATATATCACATAGCCCCTTGAGGGCAACCTTTGAAGCGTCACTAACTAGAGAGAACATCGACTCTCCAAAGAATGCCCTACCTATGGCTACACCGTAAAAGCCCCCAACAAGCTCACCATTTAGGTAGGTCTCCACAGAGTGGGCAAATCCCATCTTATAGAGTTCCATATAGCTCATCTTCATCTCCTCCGTGAGCCACGTCCCCTTCTGTCCTCTCCGAGGAACTCTACTACAGTAGTCTATAACACTCCTAAAGTCACTATCAAACTTTATCTCAAAGCCTCGATTTCTAATGACTCTTCTCAAAGATTTACTAGCCTTAAACTCATCTGGATATAGCAGAAGTCTAGGGTTCGGAGACCACCACAATATTGGGTCTCCACTATTAAACCATGGAAATATTCCACTCCTATAGGCTTTCAGTATCCTATTTGGGTCTAAATCTCCACCATATGCCATCAACCCCTCATCACTAGCTCTCCTCGCATCTGGAAATATGTGGGCAACACCTATCTCTGTTATAAAGTAGTCATCATCAAATATTGATGCCAAAATTCAACTTCTCCTCTCCAAGGGTAAACTCTACAAATCCACCCTTTGATAGCCTTCCAAACAGTATCTCATCTGTCAATGGCTCTTTAACCTCTTGGTCTATAACTCTAGCTATCTCTCTAGCACCATACTCTCTACTATACCCACTCTTAGCGATAAACTCTTTAGCCTCATCATCAAGTTCTATATATATACTTTTTGACTTCATCTGCCTATTGAGCTTCTCTATCTCAATATCTACAATCTTAATAACCATATCTAGGGTTAGGTGGTTGAACTCAACTACACTACTCAACCTATTTCTAAACTCTGGCGAGAAGAAATCCTTAAGTGCATTATCACTCCTACTGGTCTCATCCTTTGTAAAGCCCATAACATTTGCCTCTTTAGTACCGAGATTGGAGGTCATTATTAAAATCACATTCTTGAAGTCGCTTACTACCCCATTATTATCTGTAAGTTTCGCCCCATCCATAACTTGAAGTAGAATATTCATAATATCTGGATGAGCCTTCTCTATCTCATCTAGGAGTAGAACCGTATGTGGATTTTTTCTAATCATCTCCGTCAATAGTCCACCCTGCTCATACCCAACATAACCTGGTGGAGCACCTATTAGACGGCTTAAGGAGTGCTTCTCCATATACTCACTCATATCTATCCTCTCGAAGTTGATACCCATACCATTTGCCAACTCCTCACTCAATGCTGTCTTTCCAACTCCAGTTGGACCTATAAATAGAAATGAGCCTATCGGTCTATTCTCCCTATTCAGACCTGCATATGACCGTTTTATCGCCTTAACAACGGCATCGACAGCACTATCCTGTCCAACAATTTTCCCCTTAATATCATCTGCTAGGGTCATCAACCTCTCTCTATTATCTATAGATATGACGGTTGATGGGAGTTTTAACATTCTGGCTACACTCTCCTGAATATCTCTACTTGTAACCATAACCCCTTTTTTACCCCTCAACATAAAGTTTGCCCCAACCTCATCAATGATATCCATAGCCTTATCTGGTAGATATCTATCGTGAAGATACTTAACACTAAGCTCAATGGCACTCTCTATAGCCTCATCTAAGAAGTATATCTCATGGTACTCCTCATACTTATCCTTAACACCATCAAGTATCATCTTCGTATTCTCTATAGATGGCTCCTCGATATCTATCTTTGAAAATCTTCTAGAGAGAGCCTTATCCTTATCTAGATGGTTTCTAAACTCACTATATGTTGTAGCACCTATACACTTCAATTCACCTCTGGCTAGAGCAGGTTTTAATAGATTGGCTGCATCCATACTCCCACCACTTGTAGCTCCTGCTCCAACTAGAGTGTGTATCTCATCAATAAAGAGGATTGAATCATCTAGACTCTTAAGCTCACCCAATACACCCTTTAGCCTCTTCTCAAAATCTCCTCTATATTTTGTCCCAGATATCATTGTCCCCAAATCTAGTGCAAAAATCCTACTCCCTTTTAGAATATTTGGAACATCACCCTTAGATATCTTAAGAGCTAGCCCCTCTGCAATTGCAGTCTTTCCAACACCAGGCTCTCCAACAAGTAGGGGGTTATTCTTCTTTCTTCTACAGAGAGTCTGCATAACTCTATCTATCTCACTCTCCCTTCCAATTACGGGGTCAACCTTTCCACTATTTGCGAGAGATACAAGCTCAACTGTATATGCCGTCAGATTTGGAAACTCCTCATCCTCCTCATTAGAGTCATCCCTATAATCTCCATCATCGCCAAGAGAGCTATCCTCTCTCCTATCCATAGGCTCTAAGTGGGATATAACCTCCAATATATCTAATCTATCAATCCCCTCAGCTCTCATAATCTTATAGGCGTAGCTCTTATCCTGCGATAATATAGATGCCAACATATCCCCTACTCTAGCCTCATTCTTTCCTGAAGTTGTGATGTGCATCATCATATTATTCATAACTTGAGATATGGCAACCGTCTCATATGGCTCATCAACCTCACCATTCTCATTTATCTCAAGTACAGGTATGTTACTCTTTAAATATGTTACTGTGAGCTGTCTCATATAGTCGATATTTCCCCCAATAGCTAAGAGTATATCTTTGCCCTCTTCACTATTTAGAATGGATAAGAATATATGCTCTATTGTGAGATACTCATGCCTATGCTCTTTGGCATATCTGAGAGATTCTTTCAACACCCTGCTCAACTCTACAC
>JAADDP010000163.1 GCA_013153825.1 Campylobacterota bacterium | reverse complement strand
ATTATTGTTTGTCTGAACATTTCAACCAGCCATAGCTACTGTTCCTAGAGCTAGAAGCCCTGCTAATACCATTTCTACAGTTTTCATTTATAATCCTTTAGATTTTTTTTGTTTTTACAAGTGAATTGTAGTATTAAAAAGTGTTAAATAGGTGTCATGCGTTAAAAAATAATTAACTTTTGGATAGAATATTGGTATGAAACTTAAATCTTTTTTTATTAAACATATATCAATTATAACAATAATATTCCCTCTACTTATTATACTATTTTATGGGGTATTTAGTACAATATCCCTAAGATATAAACATAGGGAGTATGAGAAGTTAGAGCTTAGCCGTTATGAGGAGGAGCTGAAGAGGAAACATCAGGAGTTCTTTAAGGAGAAGGTTAAATATATAGACTCATTTATAAACTTTTTATCTCTCGAGAATGGTGTTAATGATACGGAGCAGTTGACCAATAGAATTCTACTATTTGTGGACTCTCTAAAAAAGTATGATAGTGGCTTCATATTTGTATTTAAGGAGGATGGTACAGTTCTCAAGCACCCATGTGCAAGTAGATTAATTGAGCTAGTTGAGTCAAACTATCAGATAAATAGGGAGGCTTACAATATACTATATAAACTTCTAAACGCATCAAAATATAATAGATTTGTGACATATAAGGGTACAGATTGTGTAAATGATAAATTGGTCAATAAGATGGCATTTGTCCACCACATAAAAGATACAGATTTATATGTTGTAATTAGTAAAAATAAGAAAGATATTACTGAATCTATCAATAGAAAGAAGATGATACTAGAGAGAAAATTGAACGATGAGTTGAGTGAGCTATTAAAGATTTTTTTAGTGGCATCGGCAATATCGATAATATTCTCTCTAATTTTTTCAAAATTTATAAATATATTAATTAGAGGTTATGAGAATGAGATAAAAAATAGTAATGAGATTATGTTCTCACAATCTAGACTTGCACAGGCAGGAGAGCTTTTAAGCATGATATCTCACCAGTGGAGACAACCAATAAGTAAGATTGCCTCTATAGCCTCAAATCTTAGATTTAAGATAATGGTTGGAGATAAGATGGATAACATATATCTAGATAGCAAGTGTGAAGAGATTGAGGAGTATACAGAGTTTCTATCTGAAACTATAGATGACTTTAGGGAGTTCTATAAACCTAAAAAGGAGAAGGAGGCTGTATATATTCAGCCTATTATTCAGAAGTCTCTAATATTTTTAGAGAATGAAATGATGAAAAAGGGGATAAAGATAGAGAAAAGCTTTACCAAAGATGTTAAAATTATGCTCTATAAAAATGAGCTTATGCAGGTTATAATTAACATTGTACAGAACTCCATAGACTTCTCTAAAAAGGGTGCTAAGATTAAGATAAGGACAATCTTAAAGCCGAAGGAGTATCTCATTATAATTAAGGATTATGCAGGAGGTATAAAGCCAGAACATATCAATAGAATTTTTGATGCCCATTTCTCTACAAAGGGGGGGAGTAAATCTACAAATTTAGGGTTAGGGTTGTATGTCTCAAAGGTCATTATAGAGCAACATTTCAATGGAAAACTTGAGGTTGAGAGTGTTGGAAATAGTAGTAAATTTACGATAAGGTTGAGGAGATGATTAATAAGAGGTATGGATTGTTGAAGAGGAAGGTTATACTCTATGTTGAGGATGATATAACTCTTCAGCACAATATTGTAGAGACCTTAGGTCACTTTTTTGGGAAGATACTTGTTGCATCAGATGGGGATGATGCCTACACTCTATATATAGAGAATCAGAATAGGATAGATTTGATAATTACAGATATAAATATGCCAAATACAGATGGAATTACACTCTCAAAGATGGTTAGAGAGTTTGATAGAAAAATTCCAATTGTGATAATATCTGCATATACAAATACAGACTATCTACTGGACTCTATAGATTTAAATATTGTGAAGTATATCACTAAACCATTCACCACAAAGAAGATTATCGAGCTTATGGATAAGCTGGTTGACCACTTCAATATAGATGGGAAGATACTTCTAACTAGCAATATAGAGCTAGATTATGAGCGAGGTGAAGTTATCGTAGATGGGAAGAGGGTTGGACTCACAAAAAAGGAGAAAATATTTTTAAAGTTGCTATCTGAGAATAGCGTTGTGGAGTATGAGATGATGTATGAACATATGTGGGATTTTGATAAACCACCAAGCTCAGATGCTGTAAAATCATTTGTTAGAAAGTTGAAGAGAAAAGTTCCTCCAGACATTATTAAAAATAAACATAGCGTTGGATACTATCTAAATATCTAGCCCACCCAACTATGGGTGTAGCTAGATTAAACTTTAGGCCCAGCCAGTGAGTAGTCAAACTCACTTCCACTATTATCATATCTTTTAAAGTTCTCGATGAACTTTTTAGCCAACTCTTTTGAGGTTTTTTCAAACTCCTTTAGATTATCCCAGCTAGATTTTGGATTTAGAATTGCACTATTCTCTATACCCTCTAAACTCTTTGGATAGTGTAGGTCAAATATCTCTAAAGTCTCAAACTCTGCACTATTTATTGAACCATTCAATATTGCTCTAATAGATGCTCTAGTCTCCTTTAGTGACATCCTCTCACCCTTTCCATTTAACCCTGTATTGACAAGATATACATTTACACCATGCTTATCAATCTTCTCTCCGAGTAGTTTTGCATAAGCTGTTGGGTGAAGTGGTAGGAAAGCCTCTCCAAAACATGCACTAAAGGTGGCGACTGGCTCTGTAATTCCCCTCTCTGTCCCTGCAACCTTTGCAGTATATCCACTAAGGAAGTAGTACATAGCCTGCTCTTTTGTCAGCTTTGATACGGCAGGAAGCACTCCAAAGGCATCATAGCTTAGGAATATAATATTTTTTGGGTGTCCACCCTGCATTGTAGGCTCATAATTTTCTATATGGTAGATAGGATAACTAACTCTTGTATTTTCCGTCTTGCTAGAGTCGCTATAATCAACCTCTCCACTCTCATCAACTAAGACTACATTCTCTAATAGTGCATTCTTTCTAATTGCTCCATATATCTCTGGTTCGCTCTTGGCACTTAAATTTATAACTTTAGCATAACATCCACCCTCAAAGTTAAAGACACCATTATCATCCCAACCATGCTCATCATCACCAATTAAGGCTCTATCTTTATCGGTCGAGAGGGTAGTTTTTCCAGTTCCAGAGAGTCCAAAGAAGAGGCAGACATCTCCCTCTTTTCCAATATTAGCCGAACAGTGCATAGAGAGTTTCCCCTCTAGAGGAAGCCAGTAGTTCATCATAGAGAAGATACCCTTCTTCATCTCTCCACCATACCATGTCCCACCAATAATTGCTATATTCTCTTCAACATTAAAACATACAAAAACTTCAGAGTTTAGACCATGCTCTTTCCACTTCTTATCGGTAGTCTTACAAGCATTATATACAACAAAATCTGGTTCAAAGTTCTCCAACTCCTCTTCTGTTGGACGAATAAACATATTTTTTACAAAGTGAGCCTGCCAAGCTACTTCAGATACAAAACGGATAGATTTTCTGCTATCTAAACTAGCCCCTGTAAATACATCCATAACATAGATATCTTTTCCAGAGAACTGATTTCTTGCAAATTTAAACAGCTCATTAAATGTCTCTCTATCTATCTTTCTATTTATATCACCCCAATAGATATTCTTATTTGATGGTGCTTGGTCAACAAAATATTTATCATCTGGACTTCTCCCCGTAAATATTCCTGTATCACAGATTGCTGAACCTGTTGATGACATCTTACACTCACCCCTGTTCACCTCGTGAGTACAGAGTTCATCATAGCTTAAGTTATAATAGACCTTGCCAATATTCTCAAGTCCCAATTTATCAAGACCATTTGGTGTCTTGCTGTTCATCACTTCTACCCTCTTTGTATAAATAAATTGTTTTTGCTATATAGCAAATAAAATAAGAACTTTTAAATTATCCTATTTTATCTATCATATAGCTTAAAGTTGGGGGTGTGGATACACCCCATAAAGTTAGTTAAAAATTGAGAGCAATACCCCAGCAGCAACTGCTGAACCTATAACTCCTGCCACATTTGGACCCATTGCATGCATAAGTAGAATATTACCTGGTCTCTCTTCAGCTCCAACTCTACTTACAACTCTAGCAGCCATCGGCACGGCAGATACCCCAGCAGCACCAATTAGTGGGTTGATTGGCTCTTTAGATAATTTATTCATCAATTTAGCCATCAATACCCCAGCAGCTGTTCCAGCAGAGAATGCAATTAGACCAATAATCATAATACCCAAACTCTCCAATACCAAGAACTTATCAGCAGCCAATTTAGAGCCTACTCCAAGTCCCAAGAAGATTGTAACGGTGTTGATAAGGGCATTTTGCATAGTATCATTTAGCCTCTCAACAACTCCAGACTCCTTAACAAAGTTACCAAATGCAAATGCACCAATTAGAGGTGTTGACTCTGGAAGTATCATAATAGATAGAATAAGCACAACGATAGGGAATATTAACTTCTCTAACCTATGAACTTTTCTCTGAACTCCCATCTTAATCTGTCTCTCCTCCTTTGTAGTTAAGGCTCTCATAATTGGAGGCTGAATTACAGGAACTAAAGCCATATATGAGTATGCAGCAACTGCAATTGCACCCAACATATCTGGAGCTAGTCTATTTGCAATAAAGATTGATGTTGGCCCATCAGCCCCACCAATAATTGAGATTGCACTAGCATCTTGGAGGTCAAAGCCCAACATAACAGCCCCAACAAGTGAACCAAATATTCCAAACTGTGCAGCCCCACCAAGTAGAGCAGTCTTAGGGTTTGCAAGAAGTGGCCCAAAGTCTGTCATAGCTCCAACACCCATAAATATAAGAAGTGGGAAGAACTCATTTGCGATACCCATATTGTATATCACTCCAAGCATTCCATGAGGTCCTGTCATATGTGCTAGTGGAATGTTGGCCAAAAGTCCTCCAAATGCAATTGGAATTAGAAGTAGTGGCTCAAACCCCTTTGCAATAGCTAGATAGAATAGGATAAATACAATTATTATCATAATAATTCTACCAAGAGATGACTCAAATGCCCCTATCTTCTCCTCTTTTCCATCTGGCTCTACTGCAACCTCTCCATCATCTGTATCAAAAATTGCATTGATACCTGTAGTTCTCCAGAAGCTAACTGCCAATTCAGATAGACTCTTTGGCTGATACTCCTTCTTTTCGACACTCTCCTCTTGATGTGTAGTGGCTTGGTGGGCAGAGTCTCCCCCCTCTGCCTGATTTGCAAAGCTAAATGTGGTTGTTGCAAATAGTGCAAAGATGATTGATATGAAAATCTCTCTAATTTTCATACTCTACTCCATTGTTGCGAGGAGCTGTCCATCGACTACTGCATCATTTACTTTCACCTCAATACTCTTAATAACTCCAGCTCTCTCTGCTACAATATCAATCTCCATCTTCATAGCTTCTAAAATCATTATCTGCTCACCCTCAGCAACGCTATCTCCAACATTTTTAAGTATCTTCCAGACATTACCTGGAGTTTGAGATTTAACCTCTAGTGAACCTTTTCCTCCTGCCGAAACTGGAGCTTTCGCCTCTGCCTTTGGCTCTGATGATGGAGCTGGAGTCACTTGAATATCTGCATCTCCCTCTGCTACCTGAACACTATATCTCTTACCATCTACCACTACTGTATAATTTCCACTCATATTTCCTCCTCCACTATTTTCTGTCTCATTACCTTTTTTTCTTACCATCAATGGACTATCTCCCTTTAGGAAATCAATCCCCTTTCTATCACAAGCTGCCGCTATAAATATATTCTCTTCGGTTGTATCTAACCCCTCATCCTCTAGCACCTTTTTCCAGTAGGCGATAGATTTAGTAACCTCTCTATCTGCTAAATCCAATGGGTTCTCTTTTGTCGGCTCTAGTTTTAACTTCTCTGAAGCTAACTTTACAACCTCTGGGTCTGGCTCAACTGGGGTCTTTCCAAAGTATCCTAGAACCATCTTTCCATAACCAGGTGCAATCTGCTTCCACTTTCCAAACATAACATTTGCATAAGCCTGTTGCCAGTAGAATTGGCTAACTGGTGTTACAGATGTTCCATATCCACCCTTCTCTACAACCTCTTTCATCGCTAAGATAACCTCATCAAACTTATCCAAGTTTCCATTATCTCTCATCATCTGTGTATTTGCAGTTAACGCTCCACCAGGCATAGGCGAGAATGGGATAAGAGGTGATACCTGAGTAGCTTCTGGTGGTATCATATAGTCACTCAAACACTCTTTTAGAACCTCTTCATACTTCAACACATCGCTTAGTTTAAGGTCTCCTAAGTTGTAGTTTGTCCCCTTAGTAGCATGTAGCATTGTCAATATATCTGGTTGACTTGTCCCACCACTAACTGGACTTGCTGCCATATCGATACCATTTGCCCCAGCCTCTAGAGCTGCAAGATATGATGCTACAGATACACCTGCCGTCTCGTGGGTATGTAGTCTTAGGTGAACCTCCTCCCCAAGTAGTTTTCTAGCCATTGAGATTGTCTCAAAAACCTTTCTTGGATTTGCTGTCCCACTAGCATCTTTGAAGCAGACACTATCAAACTCAATTCCAGAGTCTAAAATATTTCTTAAAGTCTTCTCATAGAATGCCACATCGTGAGCCCCAGCACACCCTGGTGGTAAGTCCATGATTGTAACTACAACCTCATGTTGAAGTCCATGTCTCTTGATACACTCGGCACTATATGCTAAGTTATTTACATCATTTAGAGCATCAAAATTTCTAATTGTAGTAGTTCCATGCTTCTTAAACATCTTTGCATGTAGGTCAACGAGCTCTCTACTACCAGTATCCAACATCACAGTGTTGATACCTCTAGATAGAGTCTGTAGATTCGCTTCAGGTCCCACTATCTCCCTAAATCTATCCATCATCTCAAAGGCATCTTCTCTCAAGTAGAAGTATAGACTCTGAAATCTAGCCCCACCTCCAAACTCAAAATGGGTTATTCCTGCCTTCTTTGCAGCCTCAACTGCTGGAAAAAAGTCATCCATAAGAACACGACCACCAAAGACAGATTGAAATCCATCCCTAAAGGTTGTATCCATAACATCAATATATTTTTTTGCCATCTT
>JAADDP010000024.1 GCA_013153825.1 Campylobacterota bacterium | reverse complement strand
TTTAAAAAATCCCTCACATACTCATACCCTGAGTATAGAGTTAGAGCTACTGAAATCCATAAGAGTATCTCTCCTCCACTCCAACGCATAAGCAAAAATCCAATAGCCACCATCTGAACTACCGTTTTTACCTTTCCAAGTATAGAGGCTGATATATCTACCCCTTCAGATATTGCAGATACTCTAAGTCCTGTTATAAATAGCTCTCTTGTTAAGATTAGATATATAGCCCAAGGGGATGCCACATCTTGTATCATTAGTCCCAAAAATCCAGCAAGGGTCAACATCTTATCAGCTAGAGGGTCTAAAATCTGCCCCATGACTGTTATCTGATTAAACTCTCTTGCAATATATCCATCAAAAAAATCTGTGGCACTAGCCAAGACAAATATAAACCCAGCAAAGTAGTTTAACCAAGAGGGGTCAACCCCCTCAAATATTTTGGAGTCTTGATTTACAAGTAGAAAAAACATAATTGGAGCTAAAAGCAGACGGATAAATGCCAATATATTTGGCACATTTAGGTTTTTGTTGCTATACATCACTTAAAGGTGGTTCCACCATCAACAATTAGAGTCTGTCCAGTTATCCAACCAGCCTCATCACTACATAAGAAGTAGACTGCCCCTGCAATGTCATCTGGAGTTCCCATTCTATTTAGTGCTGAGCGTTTGATTGTCTCCTCTTTTACCTCTTGATAGTTTGTAAATGCTCTTAGTGCATCTGTCTCGATTGGGCCTCCACTTACAGCATTAACTCTAATATTAAACTCCCCAAGCTCTGTAGAGGCATATCTGCTCATCGCCTCAACAGCAGCCTTATTTGTTCCATGCCCTGCATAGTTATCTATATATACCAAGTTTCCTGTAGAGCTTAGAGTTACAATAGCTCCACCACCAACCTTTTTCATCCTCTTTACAGCCTCTTGAGAGCCACTTACAAAAGCCCCAACTGTTGCAATATATATATTTAAAAGCCCCTTCATTGGTCTTAGCTTCATAAATTTTCCATACCCTCCAACGACTGAGCGACCATAAATCATAGCATTACTCACAAAGTAGTCAACTCTATCAAAATCTTGGTCGATAGCCTCAAAGAGTGGCTTAAACTCCTCTAGCTTTAGGATATTTAACCTATATGCCCTAGCCTTTATCCCATACCTCTCCTCTAAGTCTCTGGCAATCTCCTCTGCTAACTTCTCATTTGAGTTGTAGGTAAATGCCACATTTACCCCCTCCTTGGCAAACTTCTCTACAATCGCCCTTCCAATTCCTCGAGTAGCCCCTGTAACTACTACTGTCTTTCTCTCTTCCATTTACGCTCCTACTATATTGTAATTTTTTATTACCTCTTCTATCTTCTTTCTACTCTCTCTACTTGGAGGTGTAAGTGGTAATCTATACTCAAGTGTCTCAATTAGCCCTGCTACATACATCGCATATTTAATTGGGATTGGATTACTCTCACAAAATAGAACTCTATTTACTGGATATAGCATACTATTTAGACCCTTTGCCACCTCAAAATCCCCTCTTAGTGCTGAGTGGACAAGTTCACTCTTTAGGTCTGGGAGAAGATTTGCTGTAACTGATGTAATCCCCTTTCCACCATTTGCTAAAATTGGATAATCTATTGCATCATCTCCAGAGAATAGATATAGCTCTGGTCTCTTTGATAGAAGCTCAACACTTCGCTCAATTGAGCCTGTAGCCTCTTTTATTCCAAATATATTATCTACCTCATCAAATAGCCTAATTACAGTATTTGCCTCTATATCCACTCCAGTTCTACCTGGGACATTATATAGCATAAAGGGTATCTCTACAGCTGAGGCTATCGCTTTGTAGTGTTGATATAGCCCCTCTTGGGTCGGCTTATTGTAGTATGGGCTAACTGAGAATATTGCATCGACTCCAGCCGACTCTGCATGTTTTGCAATATCTATCGCCTCATGTGTAGCGTTACTCCCAGCCCCAGCTAGAACCTTTGTAGATGTATCTCTACACACCTCTACTGCTATCTCTATACACCTCTTATGCTCATCATGTGTTAGGGTTGCACTCTCACCAGTTGTCCCCACAGGGCATACTGCATCAATTCCACTCTCTATCTGTCTTTGAATAAGTTTAGCAAATGTTGCCTCATCTATCTTTCCATTTTTAAATGGGGTAATTAGTGCCGTTGTAGCCCCCGAAATTAAACTTTCCATCTCTACTCTTCTTTCTTCAGGATTATTGTGGTTGATAAGTTGTCATTAAAATATCTATTTGCTACTTCAGTAACCATCTCAGGCGTAATTTTATCCAAATTCTCTTCATATTCAAGTAAAGGTGATATATTGCCCCTTGCGAAGTAGCTACCAAATAGAGAGTTTACCTTTGATGAGTTCTCTAAAGAGAATATAAAGTCAGCTTTAGTATTTATCTTAACCCTCTCTAGCTCCTCTTTTGTCACATCTCCACTCTTTACTCTATCTATCTCCTTGTGGATGGCTCTCTCTAGCTCTTCAACTTTCACATCTGGATTTGCCATAGCCATAAATAGGAATATCCCATCATCTTTAAGCTCTAGGTTATACCCATAGATAACATTTGCTAATCTTCTCCTATCTACAATCTCACTATATAGTCTGCTACTCTTTCCTGAGCTTAAAATCTCACTAATTGCAGATAGCACAACTTGGTCTCTATGTTCAAAGTTTGGGATTGGGTATGCAATAGCCACTGTATCAACTCTATTGTTATCCTTATGGATAATATTTCTAATCTTCCCATCTCTCTTTGGCTCTTTGATATTATACTCTGGAATCTTTACCCTATTTTTTATATTCCCAAATATCTCTTCACTCTTTTTAAATACTATATCTCTATCTATATCTCCTGATACAATCAATATGGCGTTGTTTGGCTGATAGTATCTCTTATAGAAATCTCTAATATCCTCTATCTTCCAAGATAGGATATCATCCATAAACCCTATTGGTGTCCAGTGGTATGAGTGTTTCACATAGTGGGTATTAAATAGCCTAAAATACATATAGCCTAGTGGGGGGTTATCTGTTCTAACTCTCCTCTCCTCTGCTACGACATCTCTTTCAACCTGAAACTCCTCATCTTTTAGGAGCAAATTCTGCATAAGTTCAGCAAATAGACTCAAGGAGCTATCTAAATTTTCTGCACTACTCTTTATATAGTATGTTGTGTAGTCAAAACCTGTACTAGCGTTATCAACCCCACCAAAAGATTTTACAATTCTATCTAACTCTCCAGCCTCCATATTCTTTGTAGATTTAAAGCTCATATGCTCCAACATATGGGCAATTCCACTCTTCCCCATAACCTCATTTCTGCTTCCAACTCTATAGTATATATTTGTTGATATGACCCCTGAGTTGTTATCCATAGGGATAGCAATAACCTCTAATCCATTTTTTAATGTTTTGCTGTAATATTTTGGTAATGAATTTGCCATTAAGTAAGCTCCTAATATTAATATTGTAAAGATAACTCTTATCAAAACTCTCTCCTATCTGTAGTTTGCACCAACTGCCTCAGCTATATTTCTATATCCATCTCTCTTTAGTAGCTCTATTAGTTCGAGGTTAGCTCTTCTTATCATATCTGGGCCGTGATATATCAACATGGAGTATATCTGAACTAGAGTAGCTCCACTCTTTATCCTCTCATAGATATCTTTTGCATCCTCTATCCCCCCAACTGAGATTAGTGTTGTCTTTCCATAAAACTCTTTTCCAATAACCTTAAACATCTCAAAAGATTTCTCTCTTAGAAGTCTGCCTGAAATTCCTCCAAAATCCTTCGCATTTGGAGTTAGGAAGTAGTCAACTGTCGTATTTGTAGCAATTATTCCACTAGCCCCAGACTCAATTGCAGTTGAGCAGAGAGCAATAGCACTATCATAACTCATATCTGGAGCAATCTTTAGGAGAATAGGTTTGGAGGTTACCCCATTTGCCATCTTAAATAGCTCTCTTATAAACTCCTCATTTTGTAAATCTCTTAGGTTAGGTGTATTTGGAGATGATATGTTTATAACAATATATGTCCCAAAGTCTCTAAATTTTTCTAAGAGTATCTTATAGTCATCTATCGCCCTCTCTTGAGCTGTTATCTTATTCTTTCCAATATTTATCCCTATTGGATAGTCCAAAAAGTAGAGGCTCTTTAACCTATTTAACATATATTCAGCCCCTCTATTGTTAAAGCCCATGGCGTTTTGTAGCGACATATCCTCTTTTAATCTAAATAGTCTAGGTTTTGGGTTCCCCTTCTGTGGCTCTGGGGTTACTGTTCCAATCTCTGTAAATCCAAATCCTAATGCTGGTGTGGCTGTGACATACTCCCCATTCTTATCAAATCCAGCCCCAAGTCCAATTGGGTTTAGAAATCTCTTTCCAAAAACCTCTTGGGTTAGGTATGGACTATCTATAAAGTAGTGGTTCTTGACCCCCTTTAGGAGTGTGGGGGAGTATGGCACCATTTTCAATCCAAATCCAGCTAATGTGTGGGCAGTCTCAGGGTCGAGTCTAAAGAGAAGCTCTCTTAAAGTTTTGTAGGAAAAAAAAGACAATTATCTACTCCGAAAAATTTTTGGTAGAATTATACTTTATTAAATCTGAAACCCCTGCCAACTCAAACCCCTTGAGCCTCAGGCGACAGCTATCACATACGCCACAAGCCTCATCCTCACTCTGATAACAGCTCCAAGTATCCTCTAGTGGAACACCAAGCTCTAAAGCTCTCTTTACAATCTCCCCCTTCTTCATATGGACTAGGGGCATCTTAATCTCTATCTTCGTATCATCTTTTGTTCCAAGCTCTATGGCTCTCTCCATAGCTCTAATGTAGCTATCTCTACAATCTGGATATCCACTACTATCCTCCTCTACAACCCCTATGTAGATAGCCTCTGCCCCATGCTTCTCTGCAATAGATGTGGCAATTGATAGGAAAATTCCATTTCTAAATGGGACATAGGTTATTGGAATACCTTCACTTAAACCTTTAGTTGGGATATCTAAACTCCTATCAATTAGAGCAGATGCCCCAATACTCTTGAAGAAGTCCAAATCTATCTCATAAATCTCTATGGAGTTTAGATATTTAGCTATCTTTCTAAACGCCTCTAGCTCCCTCTTCTCTGTCCTCTGCCCATAGTTGAAGTGGAGTGCTATAATATCATACCCCTCAACCTCTGCCATCTTTCCACTCAACGCACTATCCATTCCACCAGATATTATGCAGACACCCTTTTTTCTCATATGTTTTACCTTTTTTAAATGGATTTTATCAATTTTTAGATAAACTTTGAACTATGCTAAACATTGAAAATCTTACAGATTTAAGGGTTAACTCTGCCACTTTAGAGCAGATTAGAGACCATTTAACAGATAGGGAAGTTGAACTTATAATCTGCAGTAGTGATAAAATTAGAGATTACAATTTAGAGTTTAGGGGAAAAGATAGCCCAACAGATGTTTTAAGTTTTCCAATAGATATAGAGGTTGAGAGACTTCCTCTAGGTTCAATTATTATATCATCAGATATGGTATTAGAGGGGGCTAAGAGGTTTAAACACTCAACAGATGATGAGGTGGCACTTCTATTTATACATGGAATTTTACATCTGCTAGGTTATGACCATGAGGCTGATAGTGGAGAGATGAGAGATATGGAGAGAGAGTTAATAGAGAAGTTTAATCTTCCAGATAGCCTAATTGTGAGAGTTGAGAGTAACTAGGAAACTTTAGTGGATTTTGTAATATATATACTATCTATATGGGCATTGGTTGGTGGGGCTAACTTTGCAGTGGTAAATCTTGAGTTATTAACTTTTAGATTTAATATGCCTAAATCAATCACCCTTGTTATATTTATAGCTTTTGGCTACTCTCTCCCAGAGATTATAAATAGTATTATGGCAAATATATATAGTAGACCTACCATCTCAATATCAAATTTTGTCGGTAGTAACATATTTAACATGGCTTTGGCTCTGCCGATAGTTGTAATCTTCTCCGGCAAAAATCTATTTAGTGGGAGGAAGTTTAGTGAGGATATATCTTGGATTTTTCTCACAACATCCCTATTTCTAATAGTAAGTATGGATGGAAAAATATCATCTATAGAGGCTCTATTCATGCTCTCCGTAATGGGGCTATATATCTCATCAATTATAGATAAACCCCTCATATATGATGAGGATGAGATATCGATTGGTGGTAACTTCTCAATATTTAAATCCATATTTTTTGCTATTGTAGGGGTAATATTTATGGTTGTAGGCTCATACTTTGTTGTTGAGAGTTCAATCTCTATAGGTTCAATATTCAAACTATCAAATTGGAATTTGGGGATATTTATAGCACTTAGTACAACCATACCGAAGATTGTATTGATACTCCACCCTATACTTAAGGGGAAATCGAGGGTGGCAGTGGCAGGTATATTCAACTCTACACTTGCAAATCTGACTGTCGGGGTGGGTATAACTGGAACCATTAAAGATATATATATATTGGGGGGAAACATATTTGATTTTACGATACTTCTTTTTGTAACTGTAATGGTTCTTGTAGCTGTATCCAATAGGGTCTATAGCAGACCTCTATCTGTAATATTTCTCGGTATCTCTCTACTATTTCTAGTAAAGAGTTGGAGCAGTTGAGCTCCATCTCTACACTCTCATATAGACTCTAGAAGAGTATTCTCATACTTTCTAATATCTGCATTGTTCAGATACTTTAATGGTAGAGATGTCGGCTTAATTGTATATAGCTTAGATACATTCTCACATATTGTCTTTCTCCCTCTAATTGAGTTTATAAACTGAACAATAAATCTTGAGTCTATCTTAATACCTCTTTTCATTCTAATTATAGCCATATAGTGTGGAACTAGAAACCCCTCCTGCTCCTCCTCAACATAACATGCTATCATAGGGAAGTATAGGCTAACTATCACATCTCCTCTCTGTGTTAAAAATCTTGAGGATACCTCTCTATCACTCTTAACCTCTATCAACTTTCTCTCATCTATAAAAGATATCGGCTCTAGAGAGGATATTGTCAACTCTCTATAGATATACTCAATATTACTGCTATCCTCTTTTGATTTTATATGAATACCTTTTATTATATTTGCTACTTCTTTTTGTAACTGTAATGGTTCTTGTAGCTGTATCCAATAGGGTCTATAGCA
>JAADDP010000144.1 GCA_013153825.1 Campylobacterota bacterium | reverse complement strand
AGCTGGATAGTAGAGTTGATGAGTATGAGCTAAAGAGTAGTAGAGAGAGGTTAAAGATTATAGGTAAAATATTAGAGATAAACCGAGAGAGCCTATCTTCTGTTAAAGAGTCTCTAGATAGAGAGGAGAGCTACTATTTAAAGATTGAGAGCCTATCTACAATTCCTCAATCGAAGAGAGATAACGCCTTCTATAGTTACATATCTACAAAGAGTAAATACCTCTCAATTAAGGAGAAGATTGAGAGCCTAAAGGAGGAGAGGTTGGGTTTAGAGTTGAAGATAGCAACTCTAAAAGATAGATTATCCAAAAAGAGGTTTACCATAAAGGGTAGATTTCTCAATGAGCTACTTGTCCATAAGAGAGACTTTGTAACTGCTGGGACTCCTATAGCAGTCGTTGATGATTTAACAAAAGCTAAATTGGTAATATATCTAAATGAGGATGAGTTGGAGAATATAGAGAATAGAAGAGTGTATATAGATGGTTCCAAGACGGATTTGAAGATATCCAAGGTTTGGAAGGTGGCAGATAAGAAGTTTATCTCATCATATAGAGTGGAGATTTTAGTTCCCAACCCAAAATATAGATTTTCTACACTCCTAAAAGTTGAACTTAGATAGCATAACGGCACAAATTTCTCATTTGGTAAAATCTAATCTCATTTTAGATATAATCTCTCCCAATTTAGAAGAGTTATAAAATTTATATTGGTGAGACTAAATAATGATATTTGAACATGAAATTCCTCAAGATAGTAAGCTCTACTTTGGTAGGTCGGCTTCTATAAAAAGAAAAATTGAAAATATTTGTGCTACAACTCTACATAATATTGGCTTTGAGGAGATTGTAACACCAATATTCTCATACCATCAACACCTCTCTTTTGAAGATGAGAGGTATCTACTACACCTACACGATGCAGATAATGAGACGATAACTCTTCGAGCAGATAGCACAGCTGATGTTGTTAGAATTGTGACAAAGAGGTTGGGGAGAACCACAGGCTATAAGAAGTGGTTCTATATACAGCCATCTCTTATCTATCCCACAAAGGAGCAGTATCAAGTTGGAGCAGAGATAATTGGTGGAGATTTTAGTGAGGTTGTAGATACTGCTACCCTTTTAATAAAAGAGTTGAAGTTAAAAGGTATCTTACAGGTCTCAAATATGCGTATCCCAACGCTATTAAATAGAAGATATGGTGTCGATTTAGAGCTTCTATATGAGACAAATATAGAGAAGATTTTAGCTATAGGTTTAGATTGGATAGAGAGGCTTATAAAGATTCATAGGGTAGAGGATTTAGAAGATTTATCTATATTTCCAGATGATATACGAGATGAGCTAATATTAATTAGAGATAGTATATTAGATATTGACTATCCAGATATAGTAGTAGCACCTCTATACTATGCAAAGCTTAGATACTATGACTCTTTGGTCTTTAAGATATTCTATGGAAATGAGCCTCTAGCAAGAGGTGGTCTATATAGTATTGGAGATGTGAACGCTTCTGGCTTTGCTCTCTATGTGGATAGTTGTATCAATCAAAAAATAGATAAGGTTAAAGATGAATAGAGTAAATTTAGTTGTTGGATTACAGTGGGGAGATGAGGGAAAAGGTAAAATTGTTGACCACTTGGCACAAAATCACGATTTTGTGTGTAGATTTGGAGGAGGACACAACGCGGGACACACAATAGTTGTTGATGGAAAAAAGTATGCTCTCCACCTAATGCCATCAGGTGTATTAAACCCTAAAGCTAAGAATATTATTGGAAATGGGGTGGTGCTATCTCCAAGTAACTTTATAAAGGAGATGGAGCAGTTTAAAAATCTTGAGGGGAGGCTATTTATATCTGATAAGGCTCATCTACTTCTCCCATACCATGCCCTAATTGACCAAGCAAAAGAGAGGCTTAAGGGGGATAAGGCTATTGGAACAACAGGAAAAGGGATTGGTCCAGCCTATGTGGATAAGGTAGCAAGGGTTGGACATAGAGTTGGTGAACTTTTAGATGTTGAGGAGCTTAGCTCAAAGATAGTTAACTACTTTAGCCATACAAAACCTATATTTGATGCCATGGGGATTGATACTCCAACTAGAGAGGAGCTTTTAGAAGAGCTTAGCCACTATAGAGATATCTTAAAGCCATATATTACAGATACTACAAAATTGATATGGAGTGTTATTGATGAGGGGAGAAGTGTTCTTCTAGAGGGGGCTCAAGGGACAATGTTAGATATTGACCATGGAACATACCCTTTTGTAACCTCATCAACCACAATTAGTGCAGGTGCATGTTTGGGACTTGGATTAAGCCCTAAGGATATTGGAGATGTAACAGGAATTGCAAAAGCATACTGCACAAGGGTTGGAAATGGCCCTTTTCCTAGTGAGGATTTAGGAGCTGATGGTAATAGATTAAGAGAGCAGGGGCATGAGTTTGGAACAACTACAGGTAGACCTAGAAGATGTGGTTGGTTTGATGTTGTAGCCCTAAAACATGCTGTTAGAATTAATGGGGTAGATAGAATTTCTCTTATGAAGCTTGATGTTTTAGATGGTTTTGAGAAGATTAAAGTATGTATAGCTTATGATATAGATGGTAAGAGAGTTGACTATGTTCCATACGACTTAGAGGGGGCAAAGCCTATATATAAAGAGTTTAAAGGGTGGAAAAGCACAAAAGGTGTAAGAGAGTTTAAAGATTTACCTCAAACTGCAAAAGATTATATAGAGAGTCTAGAGGAGATGGTAGGCTGTAGGATTGGAATTATCTCCACAAGTCCAGAGAGAGAAGATACGATTATAAGATAAGGAGTTACTCTTATGAGATTAAGACCAAAACACTCTCAATTTATAGCATCAAAGATAGCTAGGGATTTAGCAAATAGCACCTTTATAACTCTTCCAAAGGGGAAAGATAGAGTTGTTGAGGTTACTAAGATGGTTATTGATGAGAACCTAGAGAGAGAAAAAAAGCTAGATGCTAAGGTTAAAGAGCTAATGGAGGCAAATGAGGAGGAGATTGCAATTCAGCATGTAAAGGAGAGAGAGCTATTCTTTATGATAAAGAAGAGACTTGCTCCAGAGTATGATGTTATCATGGATTATGATGAGAGATATACTGAAGTGTCACATACAATATTAAATGAGCTATATGAGAATTACCTAATAGATTATGATGTAAATGATAATCAGGTTAGAAATGTAATTTTCAAATCATTTAGAGAGTTTGCAAAGAGCTATGATGAGATAGATGATATTGTCTATAATAAGATAAGGGATATGAAAAAGGAGTATATCCCAGGTAGTATAGAGTATGATTTGATATATAATAAGCTATATGAGGAAGAGTTAATTAAGAGAGGTATGATTTAAAGATGAAGAAGGTCTATCTATATTTTGAAAATGGTCTATTTCTTGAGGCAGAGAGTTTTGGAGCAGATGGGACAAGTGTAGGTGAGATTGTATTTAATACATCTCTTACAGGATATCAAGAGATAATCACAGACCCAAGTTATGCAGGGCAGTTTGTAACATTTACAATGCCTGAGATTGGAAATGTTGGGTGCAATAGTCTAGATATGGAGAGTAGAGGGGCATTTTGTAAAGGTATTATTGTTCGCTCATATCAGAGTAGATACTCAAACTTTAGAGCAGAGGAGAGTCTTGAGAGGCTTCTGCAGAGATATAATATTTTGGGTATCTGCAATATTGATACAAGATTTTTAACCAAGATGTTAAGAGATGAGGGGGCTATGATGATGGTAGCCTCAACAAAGATATCTTCAAAAGAGGAGTTAAAACATATCTTGGAGAACTCTCCTAGAATTGAGGAGATAAACTATATTAAAGAGGTCAGCACAAAAGAGCCATATAGCCATAAAGAGGGGAAATTTGATTTTAACACCTTTGACTACTCAATCCCAAAAACAGATAAGAGAGTTGTGGTTTTAGATTTTGGGGTTAAGAGAAACATATTAAATGAGCTTGTTGGGGTTGGATTAGAGGTGGAGGTTCTTCCAAACTCAACAGATATTAATGAGGTTATAGAGAGATTTAAGAGTGGAGATATAGCTGGAGTATTTCTATCAAATGGGCCTGGTGACCCTCTAATTTTGGAGGAGGAGCAAGAGAAGATAAAGAGGTTAATTGAGGCGAAAGTTCCTATGTTTGGAATATGTTTAGGGCATCAGTTACTCTCAATCTCTCATGGATTTGATACCTATAAATTGAAATTTGGACACCATGGAGGTAACCACCCAGTTAAGAATAGTTTAAATGGAATGGTAGAGATTACTGCACAAAACCACAACTACAATGTGCCAGATGAGATTACAACTATTGCAGATGTTACCCATAAAAATCTATTTGATAATACGATAGAGGGGTTAAAATATAGGAATTCTCCAATAATCTCTGTTCAACACCACCCAGAGGCGAGTCCAGGACCTCATGAGAGTTCATATATTTTCCATGAATTTAAAAATTTAATAGATAGATGAGATTAACCTTTTTTGGAGATACCCTACTAGATAGGGTATATAGGGTTAACTTAGATATAGATGACTATATTTTAAATATGGAGGCTCCACTCTCATGTATTGGAGAACCTGCAAAATTTAAAGTTAATCTTTGTCAAGATGGATACTATATAAAAGATAGCTTTGGAAAAAATCCGATAGCAGTCTCTCTTGCAAATAACCACATAATGGATTTTGGGAAAGAGGCTCTACTGGAGACATTTAGAGTCTTAGAGTCAAATAGAGTTAAATATTTTGGTGCTGGAACTACCAAGGATAACTTTAATAATCCAGTAACTTTTGATTTTAATGGAAAGTTGATTGCTATTTTAGGATATGTCTGCCCATCTACCCATCCAGTTTTAGGAGATAACAGTAGTTTTGGTGGAGCAGAGCTTAGGCTAGAGGCTATCTTGAAAGATATTAAATCTATCAGAGATAGAGTAGACTTTATAGTAGTTCAGCCACATTGGGGAGTTCAGGAGATACCATTTCCAAAATATAGTGATAGAGAGATAGCCCATAAGCTTATCGATAGTGGAGTAGATTTAATTATTGGACACCACGCACATGTTATTCAGAGTATAGAGGTCTATAGAGGTAAGTATATATTTTATGGAGTTGGAAATTTTATATTTCCAGACTTAGATGTACCAACAAGATGGAATGGTAGAGAGTGGACAGCTAAAAGGGTAAAAAGGCAGGAGATTGAACATAGAACTTCTCTTGTCGTGGAGTTGGATAGGGAGTTTAATATAAGTTACTATACAACACTGTTTGAGAATGGAGAGGTAAATAGAGCAGATGTAAAAATCCCTACATATCTGCCGGAGTCTCAAGAGGATTTTGATAATAGATTGATATTTGAGAATAGGGTAGGTATGATAAAGAGATTTATCAGAAATCCTAAGCTTCCAAATATCAACCATATCAAGCAGTTTTTTAACCATTAATAATTTAGATAAAATATATACTCCAATAATATATTATGGAGTATATATGTTTAAATTTGATATATTTATCCTATTTCTACTATATCTCTCTCTTCTCATATACATCTTTAGATATATATTTGATAGTGTAAGGTATGGGTGGAATATGGTAGCTGTATTTTTAGCCTTCTGGATGGTTGAGTATCTAATAGTCCCCTTAAGTATGATACTTAATGACTCAATATTTTTTTTGGATTATAAGCTTTTAGACCTCTATGTTGAACATTTTGATATAGATAGATACTACAACCTCTACACATTTTTTACAATATCAATATTTATATCAATATTTTTTCTAGGTGTAAATCTAGCAAAAGCTGGGGATGAGAAGAGATTTGCTTTAAAAGAGAGAAGAATTACAATTCTCTCTCAAGAGATAAATATTCTATTTTTAATTGGACTCTTTTTAGCTGTTCTATCTTTTGCCTCTGTCTTTATATACGCTTCACAATTTGGAGGTATGGAGAGGGCAATTGAGGCTGCAGATGCAGTGAGGTCTGGACATGGAGATGAGTATTGGATTAGTAAACAGTTTATATTTGTATATAGATTTATCCCATTCTCTATCTTATCTATAATAATATTTTTTCTACTAAAGGGGGAGAAGAGTTTTTGGGTTTGGGTTATGTTTCTACTAGCTCTATGGACTGCACTATTTTCTAGATTTGTACTATTTAAGAGTAAACAGGCAATTATTGAGCTACTACTTCTATATATGTTCTATCTATCTTTGAAAAATAGGAAGAGTTATCTATTTCACTTTGGAGTATTTTTTTTAATTGCAGTATTTCTTATTCCTGCTCTAGAGAGTTATCTAGATACGGGAAAGTTTGCTATTCCAGAGGCTAGTAATATTGTTCAGGCAATATTTAATATGTTGACATTTTTCAATTTTGACCAGACATCTCTATTTTTTACTCTACATGAGAATTATGATTTTGTCTATTTTGAGGGGGTCATCTCAGGTTTAAGGGGGAAGCTTATCCCCATGTCTTGGTTAACCTCTATGGATAATAATACAATCTTCACAAACACATACTTCTTTTATAATTTAAGAGAGGCGATAGTTCCACCTGGGGTTGTTGCGTTTGGTTACTATAACTTTGGAGCTGTAGGAGTTGTACTTGTGGCACTATTTAGTGGATACTTAATTAAAAAGGTGGACTACTTCTTTATAAATGCCACAAGTTATGAGCCTAAATTTATTATATTATATGCTTTTGCGATGACAAAGGTATTTACGTGGGTTAGAACTGGTATTCCAAAGTTTACATTTTATGACACAATTTTAATTGTACTATATCTTATTATATCCATAGGTTACAGGAGAGAGAGGATAGATGTTACCACAGGATACTAATATAGCTCAAAAAATTAATAATATGGGGTAGTATATAAACTCTATTATAAAATGGATATAGCTTAAAAATAAAAGGTGTATAGAAACTATGCACCTTTTAAATATTGACTCTTTTTTTATTACTATGAAACCCCATTTAAGAGGGGTAAGATTACAATACCTCATAATAGATAAAAAAATAGGAGTAGTTATGACTGAGATAAGATGGCATAGCCGTGCTGGACAGGGTGCAGTAACTGGTGCTAAAGGTCTAGGTGACGTTGTTGCAACAACTGGTAAATATGCCCAAGGGTATGCACTGTATGGCTCTGCAAAGAGAGGGGCTGCAATGAACGCCTACAACAGAATTG
>JAADDP010000067.1 GCA_013153825.1 Campylobacterota bacterium | reverse complement strand
TGCTCTATATGTCTTTTGACTATATGCTATAGAGTAGTTATCATATGATATTATCGAGCCTCTAATAGCTCTATTTTTTATAGTTGTAATTTTTCTAGTCGTCTGTCTATCACTATTTATGATTAGCATAACCGTTATTAGAAATGTAAACAGTAGTATTGAAAGTATAATAAACATTCCAAGCAGAATACTGCTTCGATATCTTATAATCTGATTATATTCTTCTTCCATTCCATTCCTAATATTGGTATAGTAGAGGCACAATTTTACTATTTTTTTTAAAATTTTTGGATAAAATATCAAAAAATAACAAAAAAGAGATAGATTATGATAGATAAACCACTTTTTGGTGCAACGGTATTTCTGCTTCTGATTGGTCTCTTGTTAAGCTACTCTCTATCCACATATACAGTTGTTCAACACGGCTTTACAGACTCCCACTTCTTCACAAGACAGCTGGTGGCAGTTATAGTCGGAATATTTTTTATGACCATAATATCAAAATTGGATCCTGACAGATGGTTTAGAACAATTGGAATTCTCCTATTTGTGGTATTTTTAACTATACTGCTTATGATGCCTCTACTATCGGAAAACTATGTTAGGACAATTGGAGGGGCAAAGAGGTGGATAGATTTTAGAGTGATATCCATAACGCCTGTAGAGTTCTATAAGATTGGATTTATCATGTTTGTCTCTTGGAGTCTAGTTAGGAAAAGACTCCCAAAGGGTAGAATGGCTTTGAGAGATGAGATAAAGGTTTTTATCCCCTATCTATTTATACTATTTATATCCATACTTTTAATTGCAGTATTTCAGAAGGATTTAGGACAGACGGTTGTAATATCGGCTACGCTCATTGTCCTATTTGTGCTTGTTGGTAGCAGTTTTAGATTCTTCTCAATAATATTTGGATTGGGGTTATTAATTATGAGCCTACTTATCATGACTCAACCTCATAGATTGAAGAGAATTAAGGAGTGGTTTCTCTCACTAAATAACTCTGCAAGTAGGTTGGAGACATATCAGATAAGTAACTCACTAGATGCGATACATAATGGGGGCTATCTAGGGCAGGGCTTTGGAAATGGTCAATATAAGTTGGGATTTCTATCGGAGGTTCATACCGACTTTGTTCTATCTGGAATGATGGAGGAGTTGGGCTTTATATCAATTTTTGTAGTTGTATTGACATTTCTCTTCATAATATTTAGAATATTCAAGATAGCTGCCAAGGTTGATAACCCAACATACTATCTATTTTGCGTTGGTGCAGCTCTACTTATAGCATTCTCATTTCTAATAAATAGTTTTGGGATATCTGGAATCACTCCAATTAAAGGTATTGCAGTTCCTTTTATAAGTTATGGAGGTTCTCAGATAGTAGCCTCATCTATAACTATAGGTCTAATTTTAATGATTTCAAAAAATATTCACAGGAGATATGAGAGATGATTGCTATGTGTGGAGGTGGAACGGGTGGACATCTTGCCGTTGTTAGAGCTGTAAGTTCAAAGGTTAAGAGTACCCCTATGATATATATAGGTTCAACAACTGGTCAAGATAGAAGATGGTTTGAGGATGATGAGAGGTTTCAGAAGAGATACTTTTTAGAGACTAGAGGAGTTGTAAATCAGGGGCTATTTGGTAAATTTACCTCTATATATATGTTGATTAAGGCTACAATTAAGGCAATATCTATATTGAGGAGCCATAGAGTTAAGGTGGTCTTCTCCGTAGGTGGATTCTCATCTGCTCCAACTGCATTTGCGAGTAAAATATTAAATATACCACTGGTTATAGATGAGCAGAATGCACATATAGGGTCACTAAATAGAGTTCTGAAACCTCTATCTAGATACTTTATATCCTCATATGATGAGGATAGCCCTATAAAGGATTACCCAATATCTGATGAGCTGTTTAAAAAGGCTAGAGTTAGAGAAGAGTTGAAAAGTATCATATTTCTGGGAGGCTCTCAAGGAGCAGTGGCGATAAATAGATTGGCATTTAGCTTAGCAGAGAGTTTAAGAGATAGAGGCATTGAGATAATCCATCAGGCTGGAGATAGAAATCTGGAGGAGGCAAGAAGGAGGTATAGTGAGTTGGGTGTTGATGTTAAGCTATTTGGATTTACCGATAGACTCAGTGACTATATTAGAGAGGCTGACTTTGCCATCGCTAGAGCTGGAGCATCAACGCTATGGGAGCTTACAGCAAATCTATGCCCTACACTATTTATACCATACCCATACTCTGCAGGAGACCACCAATACTATAATGGTAAATTTCTTCAGGATAGAGGTGTGGCTTGGGTTATTAGAGAGGAGGAGCTATCGGCTGATAAGGTTTTAAAAATTTTAGATAGTGTAGATTTAGAGAGAGTTAGCAATAGAATTAAAGATTTAGAGTTGATAAAACCTAATGGTGCAGAGGCTATAGCTGAAATAGTTGAGAGTCTCTCTAAATGAGAAATATGGTAATAGGTTCACTATTAACCCTCACTATAATCTCAATAATATTGGTAGTACTATATAGGTTGGGTGTTTATGGGCTGAAGAGTCCTTTAATAAAAGATAAATCTTCATATAGTAGATACATTAAGGTTGTAGAGCGAAATAGTACAATTACTAAGTTCATATTTAAGGATGAAAATCTCACATCTAAAGATAGGATTAAGATGGCTCTAGGTAAGAGTGACTTCATCAAATACCCTAAAAAGCTCACAATTTTAGCATTTAAAAATGAGAGGCTACTAGAGGTGTGGGGCTATGGTGACAACCATTGGAGATTTATCAAGAGCTTCAACTGGACAGCCTACTCTGGAGTACTTGGCCCAAAGTTGAGAGAGGGAGATAGGCAGATACCAGAGGGTATATATGGGATTGAGTATCTAAATCCAAATAGCAAATTTCACCTATCTATGAAAGTTAGTTATCCAAATAGCTTTGATAGGGAGATGGCAAAGCTTGATAATAGAGATAACTTAGGTGGGGATATCATGATACATGGGAGTAACAGAAGTGTAGGGTGTATACCGATAGGAGATGGAGGAATTGAGGAGTTGTACTTCTTGGTTAAGAGAGTTGGTATAAAAAATGTGAAGGTTGTGATATCCCCCGTCGATTTTAGAAATGGTGGAATTAGGATTAAAAGATTGAGACATAAGTGGATAGAGAGGTTATATAGTGATATAGAGAGTGAGGTTATAAAGTTTAAACCCCACCCTTAAGATTCATATGGCTCTAATTCTGTAGATATGATATAACCTCAAGTGCAGATGTTGCTCCATCTCCAGCAGCACAAACCACCTGTTTTGGTGCATCTACTCTCAAGTCTCCAGCACAAAATAACCCCTCCAGTGATGTTCTCATCCTAAGGTCAACAATAACCTGTCCATATTCATTTACATCGCATATAAAATTTTCATCCTCACCTTTTATAACTTCATTATTTACATTGTGACCTACAAATATAAATATACCATCTATATCTAAATTCTCTAAATTGCCACTATTTAAATTCTTCAATGTGAGGCCATTAACCCCCATACTATCACCCCTAATCTCCTCTATAGTTCTACTCGTTAGAAGTTCTATGTTTGGGGTATTTTTCACCCTCTCTATGGTAGATGGGGCTGCTCTAAACTCATCTCTTCTATGTATTAGATAGACCTTTGAACATATATTTGATAGATAGTGTGCCTCCTCTAGTGCTGTATCTCCACCACCCAAAACTGCCACTTCTCTATCTTTATAGAAGAAGCCATCACATGTAGCACATGTACTTACCCCTCTTCCGAAAAACTCATCTTCTCCCTTAATATCGGCTCTCTTTGGAGTACTTCCAGTAGCCACTATTACACTCTTCGCCTCAACTCTTGAGTTATCCTCCAGTATGAGTTCAAAATATCTCCCTTTTTTTGATACCCTCTCAACCCTTTTCATCTCATGTCTCAATCCAAATGAGAAGCACTGCTCCTGCCAAGTATCCATAAAGTCCATTCCACTCTTCCCCTTTTGAAAAAAGCCGGGGTAGTTCTCTATCTCACTACTCTGCGTTATCTGTCCACCTGGTAGCCCCATCTCAAACATAACTACATCTTTAAGACCACCACGAGTTGTATATAGTCCAGCGGTAAGCCCAGCAGGTCCTCCACCTATAATTGCACAATCTAACATTTAAATTTCCTTGTGAAGTATATTTATATAAAAAAATATGTAATGGGATGATGGGCATAGGCCCATCTGTAGATATTTTACTTAATTGAAATTAGTCGATAATAGCATCTAATTTAGATGTGAAAGCATCTTTAGATGCTGCACCAATCATCTGATCAACAACCTCTCCATTTTTGAAAAATAGAATTGTTGGAATTGAACGGATACCAAATCTAACAGCCAACTCCTGTTGCTCATCTGTATTGATTTTACCTATTGTAGCTCTACCAGCATAATCCTCTGCCAACTCCTCAATAACTGGAGCAATCATTCTACAAGGTCCACACCATGGAGCCCAGAAATCTACTAAAGTCACACCATCATTAATGATTTGGTCAAAATTCTCTTTTGTTAATTCAACATATCCTGCCATACAGTTTATCCTTTTAAAATTAATTTCTAATATTATACGAAATTAGATTTAATATGAGTTGGATTTATATCTTAACTTTTAAACTTTGTCAAGGTTTAATCCAAAAAAATTTCAGGATATGATGATGAACGGCTATTTTTAACCGTTTCAGTCTTAGAACCCTTAACGCTATATACAAAAGATATCTTTGCACTATCTGTTCTATTTCTATCCGCCCTATGGAGAAGATTTGAGTGGAAGATTAAGACATCACCTTTTGATAGTTTTAGGGTTATTTTTCTATCTATGAGAGGGATATTCTCCTCTAAATCCTCTCTAAAGTACTCTTTATCATCGAACTGTATACTATTAAGATTAAGCTTATGGCTCTTAGGTATAACCTCCAAAACCCCATTTGAGCTACTCTCCTCTCCGAGAGCCAACCAGATACTAATTAGATTTTTATCAGAGAAGCTCCAGTATCTAATATCTTGATGCCATCTAGTCTCTCTACTATTCATTGGCATTTTTGTCATAATTGAGTTGTGGTGTGCAGTAGTGATGACAGCTCTATCTCTTAAAATCTGCTCTAAAATTGGACGAATTTTCCTACTCTCCATCCAATTTTTAAAGATTATATCCCTATCATAAACCTGTCTTAGACGTCTTATTGTCCCCTCAACCCTACTGTTATAATCTACCCTATTTACCCTCTCCTCCTTAGGTTGTATATGGTACTCCTCCTCCGTCTCAATCGGCTCTATCATATATTTTATATGTATCTTTGCTATATCTAAAATAGCGTTACACTCTCTCTCATCTACAAACTCTCTTAAGACAAGAAAACCATTCTCATCAAAGAAATCTAAATCACTCTTTCCCAACTGCATGAGCCTATCCTTTAATATATTTTGTAATCAAAATGTAATCAATTTATTATACAATCTTTTAATCAAAATTATAAGGAGTGTTTTAATATGGTAAGAGTAGCTCTATCGGTAGCAGTTATTGGAACAATAGGGTTTGCTGGAGGAGATTTAACAAAATATGAGAGAGGTGATGATAATAGTGCATATATTTTTGCTCTAAAAGAGGAGTTTGCAACTCTAAAGGATAAGATATCAAAACTTGAAGAGTCGAAATCAAAAGCTACCGTTTTAAAGTTTAGTGGAACTCACTATCTAGGATTTGTACACACTGAGCCGGAAGAGGGGGATGGCGATGATAAGTTTGAGACAAGAAGAAACTACTTTCAGGTAAAGGCATACTTTAAGGAGAACCCAAAAGATTATATGAGGTTAACTTTAGATACACATACAGATTCAGCAGGTGAGACAAACGTAAGATTGAAATATGCCTATCTCTATATAGATGATATTCTCCCATCTACTGGTGTTGAGTTTGGTCAAGCCCATAGACCTTGGATAGATTACGAGGAGCATAGTGGTTGGCTATACCGTTCAGTGGCAAAGACATTTGTGGAGGAGAAGCAGGGGGCTCACTTTACAAATTCAGCAGATAGAGGTATCAACTTCAAGACTAAGACGGACTACTTTACAAGCGAACTTGGTCTATTTAATGGGGAGGGTTACCACTCTATAGATACAGATGATGCAGAGGATAGAGGGGTATCTTTTGAGTGGAGAGTTACAGCAAATATCCTTGGGAATGGTAAAAAGCATCTACACCCAAGAGAGGATAGTTATGCAAATGTCTCATTCTTCGGACAATATAACCAGAAGAGTATAGGGAGTGAAGATTTCAAGTGGTATGGACTCCATGCAGTATATAATATTCCATCATTTCTAATTAGTGGAATGTATCTTACTGCTGATGAGGTTGATGGTAGCTCAAAAACTGGAGATGGTTTCAGTATAAATGGGGAGTATAGACCTCTTGATAAGTGGTCTATTTTGGCCAGATATGATAGCTTCTCTACAGATAGTGATATTGATAGGGAAGAGTATATTGCAGGTGTTGCCTATGACTATAATAAGAATGTTAAATTTATTGGAAATATATTTCACATAGATAGTGATACAGATATAGATGATAATGGGGAGGATAGATTTATGGTAACGGCAGAGGTTAAGTGGTAGAGGAAAAGCCCCTCTTAATACTTTTTTTGGTAGAATTCGCGACCTAAATTTAGGTTTAGGTCACTGCGTGAAGAATTTTTATATAATAGACACCAATTATATAAGAGTTGGTCTAAAACATCAATAGACCTGACGACGCACTACTATAGGTGTAAAATGAGATTAGGAGTAACCAATGAAGGTTAGACCATCAGTTAAGAAGATGTGTGATGATTGTAAAATCATAAAGAGAAGAGGCATCGTTAGAGTTATTTGTAAAAATCCAAAACATAAACAGAGACAAGGATAGATATGGCAAGGATTGCAGGTGTTGATTTACCTAAGAAAAAGAGAGTTGAGTATGCATTAACATACATCTATGGTATAGGTGTTCATACATCAAGAAAGATACTTGACGCAACAGAGATAGACTACAACACAAGAGTATATGAGCTTACAGAGACTCAAGTGGCAAAAATCCGTAAAGAGATACAAGATAGCTATATGGTTGAGGGAGATTTAAGAAAGAAAGTTGCTATGGATATCAAGGCTCTAATGGATTTAGGTTCATATAGAGGGCTTAGACATAGAAAGGGTCTTCCTGTGCGTGGTCAGAAGACTAAGACAAATGCTAGAACCCGTAAGGGTAAGAGAAAAACTGTTGGTGCAGCGTAAGAGGTAGAGTAGATGGCAAAGAGAAAAGCAAAAAAGAATATTGCTAAAGGTGTAGTTTATGTTGCTGCTACCTTTAATAATACTGTAATTACAGTAAC
>JAADDP010000173.1 GCA_013153825.1 Campylobacterota bacterium | reverse complement strand
TAGATGGACTCGTTCACTACTCAAAAATATCACATAAAGGGCCGGTAAATCCTGCAAAACACTTTAAAGAGGGTGATGAGGTCAATGTTGTAGCTATAGATTTCGATAAGAAGAAGAAGCACCTATCACTATCTATCAAGGATGCTACTCCAGACCCTTGGGAGGATATAGATAAGAGTATCAAGAGTGGTGATACAGTATCTGTAGTGGTATCAAATATTGAGCCATATGGGGCATTTGTAGATTTAGGAAATGATTTAGAGGCATTTTTACATGTATCTGAGATATCTTGGGATAAGAATGTAAAGCACCCTAAAGATTACCTAAAAATTGGAGATAAACTTAATGTTGAGGTTATCGAGATAGATAAATCTAAGAGAAAACTTCGAGTTAGTAGAAAAACGTTACTTCCTAAGCCTATTGAAATTTTTGCGTCAAAATATAGAGTTGGTGACATTATAAATGGGAAGATATCCTCTGTTACAGATTTTGGTGCATTCGTTAAGATTGATGATGTTGAGGGGTTAATCCACAACCAAGAGGTCTCTTGGGATAAGAGTGCTACAGCTAAAAATAGTCTCAAAAAAGGAGATGATGTTGAGGCTAAAATCATAAAGATAGATACAGAGAGTGGAAGAATATCTCTAAGCAAAAAGGCTCTTGAGGAGTCTCCAATATCTAAATTTGCAAAGAGCCATAGAGTTGGTGATGTTGTAGAGGGTACTGTTAAAGATAAGAAGGATTTCGGAATATTTATACTACTAGAGAGTGGCGTTGATGCTCTACTTAGATTGGAAGATTTGGGTAATATTAAGTATGATGAGCTACAGAGAGGCGATACCATAAGAGCAATCATAACATATCTAGACCCTAAAAGTGGAAGAATTAGAGTATCGGCTAGAAGACTTCAGAAGAGAGAAGAGAGAGAGGCTCTAAAGCAGGTAAATAGTGAACAGTCTGATATCTTAACATTAGGTGATGTAATTAAAGAGTATCTAAATAAGTAGGATTTTTAAATTATGTCTAAATTTACAGTTGTAGTTTGTGACCATATCCACCAGAGTGGATTGGATATTCTGTCACAAGATTCCAAAATAGAGTTGATAAATGCTTCAGATGAGCCTAAGGATAAGCTTGTAAAGGAGGTTATACCTCAGGCTGATGTGGCTATAACTCGCTCATCAACAGATATAGATGAAAACTTCTTAAGCCATGCCGGAAGATTGAAAGCTGTAGTTAGAGCAGGTGTAGGTGTTGATAATGTGGATATTGATGGGTGCAGTAAAAGAGGTATTGTTGTTATGAATGTTCCTACAGCAAATACAATTGCAGCGGTGGAGCTTACTATGGCACATATGCTCTCTACTGTTCGTCAATTTCCATATGCACACAATAATCTGAAAGAGGATAGAGTCTGGAGAAGACAGGATTGGTACGGCACTGAGTTAAAGGGTAAGAGGCTAGGTATCATAGGTTTTGGAAATATCGGCTCAAGAGTTGGAGTGAGGGCAAAAGCCTTTGAGATGGATGTTTTAGCATATGACCCATATATAGATCCCAAAAAGGCTACCGACCTAGATATTAAATATACAAAAAATTTTGATGATATTTTAGATTGCGACATCATTACAATCCACACCCCAAAGACAAAAGAGACAATCGGTATGGTTGGAGAAGATGAGATTGCTAAGATGAGGGATGGAGTTATCCTCATAAACTGTGCAAGGGGTGGACTATATGATGAAGATGCTCTATATGATGGCTTAAAGTCTGGAAAGATTGCAATGGCGGGAATCGATGTCTTTAAAAGAGAACCGGCAGTTGATAATAGACTATTGGATTTGGATAATATAACAGTAACTCCTCATCTAGGGGCAAATACGCGTGAGTCTCAGAGAAATATAGCTGTACAGTCTGCAGAGAGTGCGATTTTGAGTGCAAAAGGTATCTCATACCCAAATGCCCTAAATCTTCCTATAAGAGAGAGTGATATTCCTGATGAGATAAAGCCATATTTTGAGTTGACTCAGAAGATGGGTAATATATCTGCACAGGCTACTAGAGAGAAGGTAGAGAAGATTAAGGTCATAACTGAAGGGGAGATATCTAAATATATAGATAGTATCACCACATTTGCAGTCGTTGGAACTCTTAAAGAGTCTCTAGAGGATAGTGTAACCTATGTAAATGCCGAGTTTATCGCAGATGATATGGGCATCACAATCGAGAGAGAGGAGAGTCTAAATAGGTCTGGATTTGCAAATAGAGTTACAATAATTCTAACAACCACAAATAGAAGCTTTCAGATTAGTGGTACAGTATTTGGAGAGGATGCTCAGAGAATTATAGAGATAGATGGGTATAAGTTGGACTTAGAGCCTAAAGGTAAGATGATACTCTTTAGAAATACCGATGTTCCAGGTGTAATTGGGGATGTTGGTAGAATAATAGCCGGATATAGTGTGAATATATCCGACTTTAGATTGGGGCGAGACTCAAACTCTCAAGCTTTGGCAGTAGTCAAGGTTGATGAGGATGTGAAGAGGTCTCTACTCGACGAGTTATCATCTCTAGATACATGTATAAGCGTCACCTACGTTGTTATATAGCATTAAAATACTCACATATTATGTTGTGAGTATTTTCTGACAAATATCTCCACTTTTTATAACCTTTTTTAAAAATCATAAATGGATTAATTGTCAAATTAATAATTATAGATATAATTATTTTTAGTGATAAAACTTTAGTATTTTTGATAAAAAAAATTGTAGAATTCAATTACAAAAACTTTAAAGGAGGTATAGGTGGTAATTGCAAAGAGACTTATAGTTTTCTTATTACTGCTCTTAAGTCTAAAGGCAGAAGATGTGGGAGTTGAGAATCTCTCACTTGATGAGGCTATCAACATAATGAAACAGAGCAATTTAGAGCTAAAAATCTCTAAATTTAATGAGCAGATAAAGGAGTATGAGGCAGAAGCCACAAAGGGGTATAAGCTCGGAACGGCTGATGTTATTGTAGAGGATGCCTACTCAAATGATGCGGGAAATGTATTTGGTTTTAAACTTAAGAGTAGAGAGGCCACATTTGGAGATTTTGGGGCTAAAGAGTTTATGGATAATATGGGGATGGCTCAGCAGGGAGATATGGATGCTGCAGGGAGAATGTATAGCGACCCTCCACATAGATTGAACCATCCAAGTGCTAGAAACCACTTTCAGACAACATTTAAATATATGGTTCCACTCTATACAGGTGGGAAGCTTGAGCAGTATCAGAAAATTACCCAAGCACTACATAAAATGAGCAGATTAGATACAAGAAAGCTCCTTAATGAGAAGATTTTTCAGCTAAAAAAGACATTCTATGATATCTCTCTGGTAGATGAGTATATAGATAAATTGAGTCAGATAATCTCAAATATAGATAGGCTAGATGAGATTGTTGGAAGCATGAAGGAGGAGGGGTATGCCAAGGAGATAGACCAGCTTGAGGTTCAGGCGAGAAGGGCAGAGGCACAGAGTATGTTATCACAAGCCACATTTAATAGAAAGTTGGCATACCAGTATCTATCTTTTCTATTAAACCAGCCGGTGGCATCTATTCAGCCAATCTATACTACACCTACAGTTCCAACTATAGATAGGGGTGAGATAGAGGCTACAAACTTAGATATTCAGAAGGCTAAGCTTGGACTAAAGATAACAGATATGGCGATAGAGGTTGAGAAGTCAAACTTTCTTCCTGAGATTGGAGCTATGACGGAGTATGGTAGTTCAGATAATGCACCTCTGAACAGATTTTTTGATAAGGACTTCTATACGATTGGTGTTCAAGCTAAGTGGAATCTATATGATGGAAAGATAAAGGATAACAATCTTCAGAAGGCAAAGATTGAGAACCTCAAGGTTAAGGAGCAGGTAAATCTGGCAAAGGAGGGGATATATCTAAAGGTTAGAAAGACGCTAACTGAGATTAGAAGTAAAGAGGCTGATGTTGAGAGCTTAGAGAAGCAGTTGGAGTTTGCTACTAGAGTCTATGAGACATATGAGGAGCAGTATAAGGAGGGGATTAAGTCAATCTCCGATGTTTTAATAAAGCAGTCTAAGGAGTTGGAGGTTATATTGAAACTTTTAACAGCCAAGAATGATAGAAACACCAAGGTGTTTGAGTTAGAGAGTATTATAAGTGAAGGAGAGGAGATATGAAGAAGGTAGCACTACTATCTTTGGTGGCATTTAATCTACTAAATGCTATAGATTTAAATTTAAGTGGTTCTGTAATTTCAGATAATCAGAAGATGATTACAAGCAGATATATGGGTATTGTAAAGAAGATGCTTGTCAGTGAGGGGGATATTGTAAAGAAGGGACAACTCCTATATGTGATAGACTCTAAGGAGATAGATGCAAAGAGGGAGCAGGTAGATTTGGGTATATCTCAAGCTGAGTTGGCTCTTCAGATGAATAGAAATCAGTTAAATAATGTTCTGCTAAATTTGGGTAGGTATGAGAGGTTATATAAGAAGGGAATGGTATCTAAATATGAGCTGGAGAACCTTCAATTGGCATCTCAAAACCTAAGAGATATGGTTGAGATATCGAAGAAGCAGGTTGAACAGGCAAAGGCTATGAAGAAGGAGGTTATGAACCAGTACAACTACCTAAAGTTAAAAGCACCAAATAGTGGAGTTATTATAGCTAAGAGGCTCAATAGTGGGGAGATGTCAATCCCTGGTATGCCTGGAGTGATATTGACAGACTTGAGTAAGTTGAGCATTATGGTCGAGATAGCCGAGGATGATATAAAATATATGAATCTGGGTAAGAGTGTCAACATATCAATCCCATCAATAGGGCTAAATACAGTAGGTACAATCTACTCAATTATACCAAGCTCAAATCCGATGACACATAAGTTCAAGATGAAGATAAAATTTAAGACCAAAGGGAAACCTGTATATCCAGGAATGTATGTAAGCGTTAATATAAAAGAGTAGAGGAAGGGGCTATGAGACAGCACAACTATAAGGTAAAAGATGTAGCAGGGAAGTTGGCTCTGGGCTTTCTAAAGAACCCTCTAACTTCTGTTCTGGGAATAGTCCTCTTGGCTCTCGGTTGGATATCTCTTACTACCATGCCGAGAGAGGAGGATCCACAAATTGCAATTAGTGGGGGGGCTGTAATCGTTGCCATGCCTGGAGCTACACCAAAAGAGGTTGAGAATATCATAATAAACCCACTTGAGAGGAAGCTGAGAGAGATAAAGGGTGTTGAGCATATATACGGTATGGCTATGGAGAACTTTGGGGTTGTCAATGTGATGTACTTCATTGGAGAGGATAGAGAGGACTCCAACCTAAAGCTGTATGATAAGGTTATGCAGAATATGGATAGTATGCCCAAGGGGGTTATGCAACCTCTCATCAAGCCGTTTGATATAGATATCGATGTACCAATCATAACTCTAGCCTTCTATAAGAAGGATGGTGCATCAATATCTACAACAGATTTTGTGGAGAAGATAAAGCGAATTCAACATAAGATAAACTCTATAGATAATGTGGCAAAGACAACACTTAAGGGAGACCATAAGAGGCAGTATAATATCCAAGTGGATATGGGAAAGCTATCGGCATACCACCTATCTATGGGGCAGATTATGCAGGCTGTACAATCTATTGCCGTCAATGTTCCAGACGTTAAGGGTAGAACGAAGGATGGAAAGCTCACGATATTCGGGGTTAAGAATGCGATTGAGAGTGTTGAGGATGTTAGAAGTGTAATGGTTGCTAACTATATGGGTTCACCAATATACCTTAGAGATGTAGCCACAGTGGAGGATGGAATTGATATTCAGAACTTCAAAGATGTCGGGTTAATATATAGAAAGGATGGCTCAATCAAAGAGCCTTTCAATAGTGAGATTCCTCAAGTTACCCTAACTGTGGCAAAACTGGCAGGGACAAATGCAGTCTTTGTGGCTAAAGATGTTGAGGAGATGTTAAAAGAGCATGAGGCTGAGTTTGAGAGAGATGGAATAGGTTATATAGTAACAAGAGATTATGGTGAGAGGGCTAATGAGGCTGTAAATGAGCTTATGCACCACCTAGAGATTACAATCTTAATTATCGCTCTGATGCTTGTATTTGCTCTCGGCTGGAGAGAGTCTCTCATAGTCACATTTACCGTCCCTGCAATCTTGGCAATTACACTATTTATCGCATATGTAACTGGACAGACCATAAACCGTATCACACTCTTTGCATTTCTACTATCGCTAGGACTTCTTGTTGATGCTGCAATTATTGTAATTGAGAATATCCATAGACATCTACATGATGATGGGGCTTATAAAAAAGATATGGAGGAGCTTCTTGTAGAGGCTACCGATGAGGTTGGAGCTCCTACAAATATTGCAACTCTGGCAATTATCATGACAATGGTTCCTATGGCATTTGTTGGTGGAATGATGGGGTCATTTATGAAACCGATACCTCTAAATGTGCCTGTTGCACTTCTTGCATCACTGGTTGTGGCATATATCTTTACCCCATATCTAAGTCTAAAGTTACTTAAAAAACCGACAAGACACCATAAAAAAGGAAAGAAGTAGATGAGTGGATTTACAAAATTTATCTATAACATAATAAATAGTAGGTTTAAGAAGTTTATAGTAATTGTTTTAACTGCAGTGGCATTTTTTGCATCACTTATGATGTTCCCAACAAAGCTGGTATTGGCGAAGATGCTACCAGGTAAGAGTGATAACACATACTCCATCTATATCGACACTCCGACAGGAAGCTCAATTGAGCAGACGAGAGAGGTGGCAGAGTGTGTTACCGATATTCTGAAGGGAGAGAAGGAGGTTACCAATATGAGTATCTTCTACGGTCAGGGGATTCCACTAGACTATGCCGGACTTGTAAAGGGGGCTAGTATGAAACAGAGTGAGAATCTGGCAGAGATATCTGTAAACCTAACCGATAAGCATAAGCGTGATGAGCCATCTTTCCTAATGACACAGAGGTTGAGACCAATTATACAGAGTAAGTGTGAGAAGTTGATAGATGGAACTGTAATTAAACTTATAGAGCAACCATCTGGACCTCCAACTCTTGCATCTATCGTTGTCGAGGTTCAGGGGGATAATCTGGAGGAGAGTAGAGATTTATCTATGAAGGTGGCATATATCCTATCTAAGACTGAGGGTCTGGTAGATGTAGATGTCATGGCAGATGATATATTTGAGAAGTATAAACTTGTTCCAAACATAGATAAGGTTGCTAGAAGTGGTCTATCTATTGAGCAGATAAACAATATCCTATATCTAGCCTTTGAGGGGATGGTGATTGCCACTAAAAACTCAGAGAACCACTCTGACCAGATACCTATATTCCTAATCTTAAATGATAAGAGCAAGAGGTTAAATGATAGTAGTAGAGACTCAATTCGCTCTAAGCTTATATCCCTAAATCTGATGAACCAGAAGGGAATGATGGTTCCATTAACAGAGGTTGTAGATATAAAAAAGGTTAA
>JAADDP010000172.1 GCA_013153825.1 Campylobacterota bacterium | reverse complement strand
CTTATATTGTGTTGATAGTAATTTATAGTTCTATTATTAATTTTTTTTCCATATAACTTTGTATCATTATCAATAATTTCAACTAAGGCTATGGTGGAGTTGTCTCTTTTTACAAGAACTATATCTCTTTTTTTCATCTTTTTGAAATCTTCTATTTTGTTTTTTGGTTTTGATTTTTCATCGTAGATTATAGCTATTTTATTTTTTTTAAAATTGCCAAATCAATCTTTAAACCTTCAGCTATTCCACTGCTCATCTGTATATACCAGTAATTTCTCTGTTTAATATCCATATAATTTCTTTATTTAATATTTGTATTTAAATTTATATTTAGTATTTAAAAAATATTAATAAATAATATCAAAAGTTATGTTTATCCATCTTTAAAGATATTGATTTTATAATCTGAAATATTTTTATTATAATTTTTTATATTTTTCTACTAAAGGCTTAATGATGAATACAACATTCTCCACACTAGATTGGACTCTAACTATTCTATACTTTACACTATTAATAACCTCATCAATCATATTTAGTAGAGGCTCAATTGGGAGTTCAAAGGAGTATTTCAGAGGAAATAGAGATATCTCAACAGTTGCCGTGGCTCTATCCATAGTTGCCACCTCCCAATCTGCAGCAACATTTTTAGGAGCTCCAGAGTACTCCTTCAGTAGAGATTTAACATTTATAGGCTTCTATCTATCTTCGATATTGGCTGTAATATTTGTGGCAAAGGTTCTAGTTCCAAAGTTCTATGAGATAGAGGCTGTAACTGTATATGAGTATCTTGAGGTTAGATATGGGAAGAGGGCTAAGATATATTCGGGAGTTATGTTTCTGATAGGGAGACTCTTTGCGAGTGGTGCAAGGCTCTATATTGGAGCTTTAGCAATATCGATGATACTCTTTTTAGATATCTCACCACCACACATAATATTATCAATTGCTATACTGGTTATTGGTGCATTGGGATACACATACTTTGGAGGTGTTAGGTCTGTGATACTCTCCGACACTATCCAAGCTGTAACATATAGTGGTGCTGGGGTGGCAGTTCTCATATATCTATACAGCTCACTCAATGGTGACCTTGCCACTATAGTATCTACACTGGAGCATGATGATAAGTTGAAGCTCCTAGACCTATCATTCACTGGAGGGTTTAGCTTCTGGACTCTAATTACAGGGTGGTTTCTCCTCAATATCGGGGCGTATGGGCTTGACCAAGATATGGCACAGAGAGTATTAACATGTAAAAGTGGTGGAGAGGGGAAGAGGTCTCTGATATACTCAGCTCTTCTAACCATACCTATAGTGGTACTCTTTCTAATAATAGGGCTACTCCTATACCTCTTCTATACCCATCCTGAGCTATCGGGGGTTGAGGGTAGAGCAATAGAGCAATCTTTTAGTGGAGAGAGAATTACAATATTTATGTACTACATATTGAATGAGATGCCTAATGGGTTGAGGGGTTTAGTTACAGTTGGAGCAATAGCTGCAGCACTCTCATCTACAAACTCCGTACTATCTGCCATGGCATCGGTAGCAGTTGAGGATATATATAGAGATATTGTGGGGGGGAGAAGTGAGAGGCACTACCTAAATGTTAGCAGATTTATGGTTATCCTATTTGCCATTCTCCTCTCAATTATGGGAATTGTTAGCTACTATTGGCAACACTATAGCTCACTTCCTCTACTAAATTTTGCTCTAGGAGTTATGGGATTTGCTTACGCCTCCCTACTTGGGGTATATTTTGCTGGACTATTTACAGATAGAGGTTCAGAGAGGAGAGTTCTATATGCTCTAATTGGGGGTTTTCTCACACTATTAGCCCTCCAAGAGTATATCATAGGGGTTAAGGTTGACTTCTCAATTCAGATAACTGCTGGGACTCTAATCTCTTTTGGAATTATGACAATCAACTATAGAAGAGAAGGAGTTTAAAGAGTGGTAAAGACAGCTTGTGGATTGGATTGCCCAGATGCATGTGGTATCATCTCAAATGGTGATATTTTTCCAAAGGTTTTGGCAGATAGAGAGCATCCCACATCTAATGGAACCCTATGTAGCATCATAAACCACCATATCCATAGGGAGGATAGGCTAAAAACACCTATGGTCGATGGGAGAGAGGTATCTATGGAGGAGGCTCTGGATAGTGTGGCTGAGGCTCTATCTATGGATAGAAAACTGCTCTGGAGAGGCTCAGGAAACTTTGGAGCTATGCAGGAGGTTACAAATCTCCTATTTAAGGCTATAGGTGGAACATTGACAAAAGGCTCTCTATGTGATGGAGCTGGAGATGCTGGGATTTTAGAGGGTAGAGGTGTAAACCGAATTCTACCACCATCACAGATTGCAAAGAGCGACGTTGTGGTTGTGTGGGGTAAGAACATCACGGTTACAGCTTCACACCTAATGCCCTATATTGAGGGTAAGAGGTTAATTGTAATAGACCCTGTGGAGATTGATATAGCAAAAAGGGCAGATATATTTCTACAGATAAGACCGAGAACAGACTTCTACTTGGCGATACTTCTAGCTAGATTTATAATGATGCAGAACTATGAGGATAGGGGTTATCTGGAGGAGTTTGGTAGTGATTATGATGATTTCTACGACTTCACAAGGGAGTTTAGGATAAAGCCTATACTTGAGCAGATAGGGGCTGACCTACATATATTGGGAGATATAGTTGAGGAGATTGTAGGTAAGAGGGTTGTACTATTAGTTGGAAATGGAGTTCAGAAGTACTCAATCGGTAGCTATGTTCTACAGGCTATAGACTCACTAGCCACAATATTGGGTCTATTTGGCAGAGAGGGTAGTGGAGTGGCATTTCTGGGAAACTCAAAACTGGGGATTGATAACCCATTTGATGTAAATCTTGAGAGAGTTCAGAAGGCTACGACAGAATTTAGCAGATTTGATACCGTTCTAATTCAGGGTGGAAATCCTCTAGAGTCTATGCCATCATCTGGCAGAGTTAAGGAGGAGCTATCTAAGGTTAAGAGAGTTATCTATTTTGGACTATATGAGAATGAGACCTCAAAGGTGGCTGATATCATAATTCCAGCTAAGAGTTTCTTTGAAAAGGATGATGTTAGATTTAGCTATGCAAGTTATATTGTCACCCCAATGAGAAAAATTGTAGAGTCAGATATCGGAATTAGTGAGTATGGTTTTTCAAAATATTTGATGAATAAGATAAATTATATTGATTTAAAAGATGAGAGACACTATATTGATAACTTTTTAAATCAGTGTCGTAGAGTTGGGGATTACTATCTATCTCCTGCACACCAAGATATCCCATATAGTGGTGGATTTGGAGAGAGTGGTGGCGATGAGTTCCAATTTATAGAGGATTTTTATGATGATTTTGAGCAGATTAAGAGGTTTCAAAGAGTTACTAAATCTAAAAAGGGTAGGGAGGTTGGCTACTTTTTAACCACTCCAAAGGGTAGAAATGGATTAAATAGTCAGTTCAAGAGGGATAATAGAGTATATCTAAATCCAAAATTGGGTTTTTCTGATGGAGATAGGGTTAAGGTTATCTCACCATATGGGGAGGCACAATTTAATGTCCAGAATAGTTACACAATACGTGACGATAGTGTGGTTATATATGCAAATTCTATAGGGGTTAATAGGGTAACACCACCTATAGTTGCAGAGGAAGGTAACAGTGCTTGTTACCAAGAGGTGAGAGTTATATTAAAAAAAGTTTAATTTTAAATTGTAAATAAAATAATTATGTTATTTATTATGTATAAGCCTATACAATATCAACATGTGAGTTAAAAAAATTTATAAAGGCTTATTCGATGAAGAAAGTTTTACTTACTTTGCTGTTTATGTTTAGTTTCGATACACTCTCTCTAAATGCGAAGAGTTATAGGTGGGAACAGGGGGAGACATTCCTCTCATTTCTTAGAAAGCAGGGTATCTCTCAAAAACTCTATTATGGGTTAGATAGCGACGATAGAGAGCTTCTGGCAGAGATTAGAGCAGGACAGAGATACACTATTATTAGGAGAAAAAGAGATAAAACTATATTAATTCCTGTTACAGATGAGCTACAGGTTAAGATTACCAAAAGGGGAAAGAGGGGAAAAATAATTCTTGAGCCTATCCCATTTGAGGTTCTCAAGGGGTCGATACATCTGAAGGTTACAAGTAGAGAACCACTAAAAGAGCTATATAGAAAGACCCACAGTAGAGGTTTAGTAAAGGCTCTAAAGGAGGCATATAGCTCTCTAAATTTGAAGAGTATAAAGAGGGGTGATACAATAACAATCTTCTATGAGCAGAAGAGGAGAAAAAAGAGAGCTATAAGTAACCCAAAAATTTTGGCATCTCTAATAACAATTGGTGGAAAGAGATACTACAGCTATCTGGCCGATGATGGGAGATACTACGACTCTCTAGGTAGAGAGTATAGAGTGGTCACTAAAAGGTACTCCCCATATGTGAAGCCTGTAAAGAGGTGTAGAGTCTCATCTAGATTTACATATAAGAGGTTTCACCCAATTCTACATAGATATAAGGCTCACTTAGGAGTTGACTATGCAGCTCCCTATGGTACTCCAATCCGAGCTATATCTGATGGAAAGGTTATAAGAAAGGGGTATAGGGGTGGTTATGGGAAGTCCATAACAGTTCAACACTCTAAAGGTCTAAAGAGTCTATATGCACATATGAGTAGATATAGAGGCGACCTAAAGGTTGGCGATAGGATATCTAAGGGTTCAATTATCGGCTATGTTGGAAGCACAGGGAGAAGTACAGGCCCACACCTACATCTAGGTATCTATAAATATGGAAAGGCTGTAAATCCAGAGAGATATATTAATATACGGGAGAAGAGGTGTTATGTCAAGAGATTAAAGGGGAGAGAGTTGGCGAAGCTTAAGAGAAAAGTTGTAGCCTATAGAGCTAAATTTAGAAGAATATCTAAGACTGGTGGAAATCCTATATTTGTTAAGAATGGGATATATCTATATAAAAAAAATGAGACTAAGAAGAGTTAAATATGGCTGTTAGAGTTATACTGTTTATAGTTCTATCCATAAACTTCACCTATGCAGAGAGATATTTTAGTAATAGAGATTGTAGTGAGTGTCATGAGCAGATATATAGAGAGTATAACCGTTCAGCCCACGCTAAGAGCTACTTTCATGGTGAACTACATAGGGCAGTGGCCGATAGGGTCGATGGGAGTAGCTATAGGTGTGCAGTCTGCCACATGCCATCAGCAGATAATATAGATGAGCTGATTGATGGCAGAGCTAGACCAGATAGGGGAAATAGGAGCCATACAGATGGTGTAAGTTGCTACTTCTGCCACACAATAGCATATGTGAAGAGGTCTCATAGTAGAAATATAAATGTGAAGTCTAAACAGGCTGAGGGCTATAAGCCTACACTCTATGGGGGGCTTGATAATCCAGATGATAACGATAAACACTCCTCAGTAAAAAATCCAATATATAGTAAAGTGGTATGTACAGGGTGCCACTCCCATAAGCTAAATGGAAATGGTGTAACTATATTTAGAGCCATAGAGGGTAAGCAGGATAGTAGAGGCTGTATAGAGTGCCACATGCCTAAGGTTGAGGGGGGAGTTGAGAAGATAAATAGACGCTCTAGAGTTGAACATATCAGCCATAGGTTTCTCGGAATATATGATGTAGATTTTAGAAAAAAGGGTGTAGATATAGATATATCGGCCGTTGAGGGTGGATTGGATGTGAAGTTGAGAAATAGGATGGGGCATCCACTCATTATTCAACCTGCAAGGGTCAAGTATCTAAACTTAAAGGTTGTACGTGGAGATAGAACCATATATGAGAGAAACAGCACATTTGAGCTGATATTTAGAGATAAGAGTGGTAGTAGAGTCACTATTCCTGCCAATGCCTATAGCGTAGAGAGTAGAAATCTAGATGAGAATGAGACCAAGATAATCAGATATAGAGATATTGATATTAGAGGTGGAGATAGCGTTATAGCCACTCTATATGTTCGATTTGCCAAGAGTGATTGTCTAAAGGTTATAGATTTAGAGGATAAGAGGCTCAAGAGGGGGGAGGTTATTAAGAGGGTTATATTGAATATAGATAGACCCAAAAGGTAGTTAGAATTTGAAATCTAAACCACCCTTAATCCCATTAAAAAACTCCTCTCTTATTCTATAATCACTCTTAAAGAGACCTCGAAGTGCAGAACTTACCGTTGTGGAGTTTATCTTCTCAACGCCTCTCATCTCCATACACATATGTCTAGCGTGAACTACAACTGCCACACCCTTAGGCTCAATTGTCTCCTCCAAGGCATCTGCTATCTGCTCTGTCATCTGCTCCTGTATCTGCAATCTTCTAGCATATATATTTACAACTCTAGGAATTTTAGATAACCCAACGACCTTTCCATCCGGAATATATGCCACATGGACACGCCCAATTATCGGTAGAAGATGGTGTTCACACATTGAGTAGAACTCAATATCTCTAACTAAAACCATCTCCCCATTACTACTTGTAAATAGAGCCTGATTTAAGATATCTTTCGGGTTTTGACTATAACCCTCCGTTAGAAACTTTAGAGATTTGGCTACCCTCTCTGGCGTTTTTTGGAGACCCTCCCTCTCTGGGTTCTCCCCCAGAAGCTCCAGCATATCTTTTATAACCTTTTCCAGTTTTATATTTTCCATAAAATATCTTCTTTGAAATTTTTTTAAATTTTATCATAGCATACTTTAACCAAACCAGCAAAGAATTCTCCTTCTAAATTAGAATAATTAGATGGAGATGAATTTGCTCCAACTTCAAAAACTTGCACTATCCCAGACGGAACAGAAGAAGATGTAACTATTATGGAATTCTAAGTTTCTGACCTACATATAGAAGATTTGGATTTTTTGATAGTTGTGGATTTGCCTTCAATATTCTATTATAATCTTTTGAGTTACCATATGCCCTCTTCGCAATTTTTGATAGTGAGTCCCCCCTCTTAACAACAATAATCTTCATCTCACTCTCTCTATATTTAATCTCCTTCTCTATATTTTTAATATAGTTATTTTTAATAATATTCTTTACCTCTAAAGGTATATCAAATACCCTCTTATCGCTCTCTATCACAACTCTATTTTCGCTATTAACCTCGGCAACTCTATTATCTTTTGCCTCTAAGTTTATATTAAGGTTATTAAAAAGCTCTTTTTTTTTACCACCAATATTGTAATTCATCAGCCTCTTAGAGTAGTCGCTATCGCTTATTTTAGCAATATCTCTATTATCTCTCTTTATCTTATCTACAACCATAGATACAATTTGACTTATATCATCTGCTGTCAACTCAGCTACACACTGTGTTTGAATAGGTGCAACCTCTATCTTTTGAATAGACTCTCCATATTTCATATTTGATAGATATGAGTATCCAAAATATATAACTCCAAGTAGTATAGTTATTAATAAAATTTTAAGAATTATTGTAAGATATCTGCTTTTTAAATCTATTGAGCTATC
>JAADDP010000146.1 GCA_013153825.1 Campylobacterota bacterium | reverse complement strand
AACTCCACCAATTATAGCTACATCATGTTTTGAGTATTTTGCTACCTCCAATAGTCTATCCCCAGAAATTTTAGCATCTCTCTTTGTGTGAGTTATTCTATATGCTCCAAGACCGATATAGTCCAAATCTAAATAGTTCGCCTCCTCAACCTCTGCAATATTGTGTGTAGATAGCCCCAATATTTTACCCTTAATCAAACCTCTAATAGTAGATGTTGCCTCTTTTAGGTCTAAACTAAACTCTCTAATATCCTCCTGCCCTAGATGTAACCCATCTACATAATCTATCAACTCTATATTGTCATTTATAATAAGCTTTCCACTGTAATATTTCTGTATCTCTATAATATTATCCAACTGCTCTTGGAGAGAGGAGTCTTTGTCTCGATATTGTGCTATCTCAATATTTAAACTCTCAATTTTTTTTGATATCTTTTGAATACTCCACCCTACTCTATCTAGGGTGGCTCTATCTATTAGGGCATATATCATAATGTGATACTAAGCACTCTTCTGCTCATCTCTAAATATATTAAGAAGAAATGATAATCTATCTCTCATATCATTTCTATCTACAATCATATCTATAAGCCCATGCTCCAGTAGAAACTCTGAGCGTTGAAACCCTTCAGGCAGGTCAACTCCAACCGTCTGCTTTATAACTCTCTGCCCTGCAAATCCAATCAATGCCCCAGGTTCAGCCATAATTATATCTCCAAGCATAGCAAATGATGCACTAACCCCACCCATCGTTGGGTCAGTCAATACAGATATAAAGGGTAATCTATGTTTATGTAGCCTATTTAATCCAGCTGATGTCTTACTCATCTGGAGAAGAGAGAATGTACTCTCCTGCATTCTAGCCCCTCCACTAGCAGATACTATTATAAGTCCACACCTCTTCTCTATAGCCCTATCGATTGCTCTAATTATCTTCTCCCCCTCAACAGAGCCTAGACTTCCCCCCATAAATGAGAAGTCAAATATTACAAGCTCTGCATCTATCCCATTTATCTTACAGCTTCCACTAATAACCGATGAGCTTTTACCAGTTTTAGCCTTCGCCTCTTCTAATCTCTTCTTATAACTCTTCTTATCTATAAATTTTAGTGGGTCAACAGGAGTTAAATTTGCGTCATGCTCTACAAAGCTATCTTTATCACACATATATTCAATTCTTTTAGACGCATTGATTCTAAAGTGGTGGTTACATTTTGGACAGACATTACATTTTGATTCTACCTCTTTATAATACATTAAGGCTAGACACTTTGGACACTTAATCCAGTTACTCTGCCCATTCTCTGTACTATTTCTATTTCCAATCATACTAGCAAAAAGGTTTGCAAAATTCATTTTATATTCTCCATCTGTTTTACTTAGTGCAATATTATCATATTCCCTATCAATAGTGACTAAGTTAGAATATAAAAGTAGTAAAATTATTTAACCAAACCAGCAAAGAATTCTCCCTCTAATTATTCCAATTTGGAGGGAGATGAATCTACTATGAGTCGTAGCGATAAAATATGGGTGGGTTGAGAGCCTAAAATGGCTCCTATCCCTAAAGTAGTTTTTTAGCTATCGCCTTAGCAGACTCTCTCCCATCTAGTGCAGCTCTTACAACCAAATCGGCACCTCTGAAACAGTCTCCTCCGGCATAGACACCATCTCTTGTGGTCTGGTAATTCTCATCAACTATAATCTCTCCCCATCTATTTGTCTCAATCCCATTCTTCTCTAAAAATTGATATTTTACAGGCTCAAAACCTAGAGCAAATATTACAATATCTGCATCTACACTAAACTCACCACCATCAACCTCTTGAACTCTTCTTCTCCCACTCTCATCTGGATTTCCAAGCTCCGTTTTGACCATTTTTAGTCCAGTAACTCGATTGCTACAATCTGTTAAAATCTCTTTTGGTGAGCTGTAGAATTCAAAATCTACCCCCTCCTCTCTAGCATTTATAAACTCCTTCTTACTACCAGGCATATTAGCCTCATCTCTTCTGTAGTAGCATGTGACACTTCTAGCCTTCTCTCTTAGAGCAGTTCTAACACAATCCATAGCTGTATCTCCACCACCAATTACAGCCACTCTCTTATCTTTTACATCTATGCTCTCATCATACTCTTCCCCAAAGAGCTTCTTCTGAACATTTGTCAAAAACTCCATAGCTAGATATACACCTTTAGCCTTTGAACCTTTAATATCTGCTCTTCTACCCTCTGTTGCTCCGACTCCAATAAAGACTGCATCAAATTTATCTATTAGCTCCTCAAAGGTTATATCCTTTCCAACCTCACAATTTTGGTTAAATTTAGCTCCAGCCTCCTTTAGGAAACCTACCCTCCTCTCAATATCGCCCTTATCAAGTTTAAAACCAGGTATTCCGTAAGTTAGAAGCCCTCCAGCCCTATTCTGCTTATCAAATAGCTCAACAGATATCCCCTCTCTCAAGAGGAATGTGGCACAGGATAGTCCAGCAGGTCCAGCCCCAACTATCGCTACCCTCTTATCGCTCCTATTAGATGATGATAGTAGAGGCTTAAACCCCTTCTCAAACCCCCTCTCATTTATAAATGTCTCAATTGAGCCAATTGTTACAGCCCCATATCCATCATTTAGGGTACAGTCACCCTCACATAGTCTATCGTGTGGACATATTTTACCCAAAACCTCAGGAAATGGTGAAGGCTCATTTGAGAGGGCAAATGCCAACTCTAAATCTCTGTTCGCTGTAGCCTTTAGCCAGTGTGGTATTAGGTTATGTAGGGGACACTTATTATGACAATATGGGTCTCCACACTGAATACATCTAGCAGATTGACCAGATGCCTTCTCTGGTGAGAATATCTTATAAATCTCATTAAAATCTTTTGTTCTCTCCCCACCTGACCTCTTCTTTGCGTCAATTCTCTCTAAATCAAAAAATTTTTGCATCATTTTACTCTCCTTCTTCAATCTTTAACGGGGTGCTTATCATATCTTTTGGTCTAACCATCCAGAAGTTTCTAATCTCAACTCTAAAGTTGTCTAGAATATCTTTAGCCTTTTCACTTCCCGTCTCATGGTAGTACTCTTTTAGAAGCTTCTTGAGGTAGTATCTCTCAATATCGGTCTCATCTGTATCAATTCTCTTAGGCTCTACAAGCTCGGAGTTAATCTTCTCAACAAATTGATGTTCACTATCATATACAAATGCCACTCCACCTGTCATACCGGCTCCAAAGTTTACACCTGTCTCTCCCAAGACAATTACAACTCCACCTGTCATATACTCACAAGGGTGGTCACCTGTCCCCTCAACTATCGCTATACATCCAGAGTTTCTAACTGCAAATCTCTCTCCAACTTGCCCAGTTACATACAGTTTTCCTCCTGTAGCCCCATATAGACATGTATTTCCAGCAAGAGAGTATTTTGAGCCTGAGAGTTTAGAGGTTATTACAATTTTTCCTCCACTCATACCCTTTCCAACATAATCATTTCCAGCCCCATTTACATAGATACTGACACCCTTAATTAGGAAAGCCCCTAGAGATTGACCTGCAATACCTGTCAATTTTATCCTTATAGAGTCATCAGGAAGCCCCTCATCACCATAATATTTTGCAATCTCTCCAGATACTCTAGTTCCAAAGCTTCTATTGAGATTTATAATATCTCTACTGATTGTGGTTATGTTACTAGGCTGTTTGATTGTCGGCATAACCTCTTTTAAAATCTCCTCTTCAAACTCATTCTTATCATACGGCTCATTAAACTCAACCTGTTTTGTGTTTACACCATCTAGCTGAACGAGTAGAGACTCAAAGTCAAACTTCTTGGCAAACTCATCATCTATCACCTTGAGAAGCTCTGTCTTCCCTATAATATCCTCAAGTCTGCTATACCCAAGTTCTGCAAGTATCTCTCTCACATCTTCAGCTAGGAGCGTAAAGTAGTTAATTAGCCTATTGACCGTTCCAATATACTGCTCTCTCAACTTCTCCTCTTGGGTTGCAATCCCGACTGAACATCTATTGAGGTGACAAATTCTCAAAATCTTACACCCTAAAATTGTCAAAGCCCCCGTTCCAAATGCAAAACTCTCTGCACCCAGTATCGCAGCCTTTACAATATCGACACCAGTCTTGAGTCCACCATCCGTCTCAAGCTTCACCAGACCTCTCAGCCCATTCGCCTTCAGAGCATTGTGTGCCTCAATTAGCCCAAGCTCCCAAGGGTTTCCTGCAAACTTAATTGAGCCTAACTGTGCAGCTCCTGTTCCACCATCTGAACCAGATATGATAATCTTATCAGCGTAACACTTAGCAACCCCAGCAGCTATTGTTCCAACTCCTGCAGTAGATACCAACTTCACAGCCACTTGAGCCTCTGGGTTTATCTGCTTCATATCGAAGATTAGCTGTGCCAAATCCTCAATTGAGTAGATATCGTGGTGTGGTGGTGGAGATATGAGGGTGACACCTGCAGTTGTGTGTCTCAATCTGGCAATTAGAGGTGTAACCTTATGCCCAGGGAGCTGTCCACCCTCTCCCGGTTTTGCTCCTTGTGCCACTTTTATCTGAAGCTCTTCAGCTGAACGGAGATATGCAGGTGTTACACCAAACCTACCAGAGGCAATCTGCTTAATCTTTGAGTTCTTAACTGTGCCAAATCTCTTAGCATCCTCTCCACCCTCTCCAGAGTTACTCATTCCTCCAATGGTGTTCATCGCCTCAGCCAGACACTCATGAGCCTCTGGAGATATTGAACCGAGACTCATAGCTGCAGTTGAGAACCTCTTAAATATCTGCTCTTTTGGCTCAACCTCATCAATAGATATGGCTTTTCTATCTGAATTAAACTCAAAGAAGTCTCTAATAAACTTCTTGTCCCTCTTATCGATAATGCTCTTTAGATTATCAAAGTCCTCTTTTTTTCCAGATACTGAAGCAGTATGAATTGCATGAACCGTACTAGGTGAGTAGTCGTGATACTCTCCACCATCTAGATATTTATAGAATGAACCTAAATTTAGAGGGAATAGAGATTTCGGCTTATTGTACGCCTCATAGTGGTATCTCTCAACTCTAGCCTCTATATCTTTATACCCTAAACCACTAAGTAGAACTCTAGCTCCACTAAAACAGTCATCAACTATCTCTCTACTAAGACCTAAGATATCAAATAGAGCTGAATTTCTATAACTCGCAATTGTTGCGATACCCATCTTCGACATAATCTTCATCAATCCAGCATTAAGTGCATTCCTAATCTTCTTAACCGTTGGAGTCACATCAAACTCACCATTCTCTCTCTTCCTCACTAGATTTACAGCTGTAGATAGAAGTAGATATGGGTATATTGCAGTTACACCAAATCCAAGTAGAGATGCAGACATGTGAGCATCATATACCTCTCCCGTAATTGCTACAATACTTATTAGGTGTCTCAAATTTGCCTCAAGTAGCCTCTGGTTTAATCTACCCACAACCATCAACATTGGAACTGTCTTTCTACTACTATCCACATCTCTATCATCCAGCACAACAGTTCTAATATCTTCAACCTTTATATCATCTATTATCTTATCTATTAGAGTCTCAAGGCTCTTTTTCATATCTGAACTATATGTAGTACTATAGCTTTTATATCTATATGCAGGGTCATATTTAGGATTTTTAGGGTCTCCAAACTCAAATAGAATATCTAATGTATCTTTAATTAAAATTGGAGTAGCACTCTTCAATCTGGTAGCATGTTTACTATCCTCCACTAGGATATTTCTAACCTCTCCAAAGCCCGTATTTAAGCTCATTACAACCTTCTCTCTAATCGGGTCTATAGGTGGGTTTGTAACCTGTGCAAACTTCTGCTTAAAAAAGTCGGAGAAGTTTCTCTGTATCTTTGAGAATACAGCTAGAGGTGTATCATCTCCCATAGAGCCTGTAGCCTCTTTTCCATCTTTCAACATAGGCTCAATTATCTGGTCTATAACCTCATGGGTGATATTGAAATATCTCTGTTTCTCCTCCAACTCCCTATTATCAATATCCTCTATCTGTAGATTTGGACTATCGATATACTCTTGGAGATAGTTCATATTCTCATTTAACCACCCATTATAGTCTGCTCTAGCCTTTAGGTAGTCATTTATCTCCTCATTCTTCATAACTCTACCATTCTTAAGGTCTAGCCCCATCATCTCACCAGATTGGAGTCTTCCCCTCTCCTTAATCTCATCTACTGGTATATCCAAAATTCCATATTCCGATGTGATGATTAACCTATTATCTTTTGTAATTATATACTTAGATGGTCTAAGCCCATTTCTATCCAATATACAGCCTATATATCTTCCATTTGTCATACTGACAGCTGCTGGTCCATCCCATGCCTCAAAACATGTTGATGTATATTCATAAAATGCTCTAAGCTCTGGATCCATATGTGGTGCATTCTGCCACGGTGCAGGAATTAGGGCTCTAGCCGATTTGAAGAAGTCAACCCCATTCGCCTGTAGAAACTCAAAAAAGTTATCTAGAGATGCTGAGTCGCTCATATCATCTTGTATAATAATCTTTAAAACTCTCTCCAACTCTTCATCACTAAACACTTCGCTCTTTATTGACCCCCTCTTTGCCAATACATTAAATCTATTTGCGGTAACGGAGTTTATCTCCCCATTGTGTGCAATCGTTCTAAATGGTTGAGCTAATTTCCACTGAGGAAGAGTATTTGTTGAAAATCTCTGGTGAAATAGACAGAATGATATCTTGAAGTCCTCATCTTGTAAATCTCTATAGAATTTCTTAATTAGTGTAGGCATTAAGAGACCCTTATAGGATATTACAGATGTTGAGAATGACGATATGTAGAAATCTTTATCCCCTTTCAGCTCATACTCCACCTCTTTTCTGGTTAAATATACCATTGCATCAAATCTTGAGAATGACATAATCGAGTCAGGCACAACAAATAGCTGTCTTATTTTTGGTAGAGACTCAAGTGCATACTCACCCAGTGCATCTCTATCTATAGGGACATCTCTAGTTAATACAATCTTTAAGTCGTTTGCTCTACACTTCTCCTCAAAGAGTTCAAAGTCACTATCATTTTTACTAAAAACCATAGCAACGGCATACTGCTTAGGGAGAACTACACCAGCCTCCTCAGCCATCTTTCTCATAAATTTGTGTGGCATAGAGAGAAGTAACCCAGAACCATCACCACTCTTTCCATCAGCTGCAATTGCCCCTCTGTGCATCATCCGAGAGAGGGCATCTATTGCATCTTCTAAATTTTTGTGAGAAGGTCTGTTATCTATCGATGCCAAGAGACCAAATCCACAGTTATCTTTAAATGAAGTAAAAAGATCTTGCATAAACCAACCTTTATTTGAAATATTACAGGGTAAATATAAATAGTTTCTCCCCTAAAGTTGGTCGATATTATCCAAAGATTGTTTAAGAAATTAAGGGATTTCGGCTTATTCGATTAAAAGCAAAAGAGGAAGATATTATCGTTACACTTTATTAATATATATGTTAAAATC
>JAADDP010000033.1 GCA_013153825.1 Campylobacterota bacterium | reverse complement strand
GTAGAGAGTTACTCTCCAAGTAGTTTATAGAGAGATTTGCATTCTTCCCCCTCTGCTTCAAGATATCATCTATATTCTTTTTTGGGAATAGAAGATAGAGCATAAAGCTAAATACAACAACTATACCTATAATCTCCTTTATTGATAGTATCGACCTGCTATCATCACTGCTATTTACACTTAAACTCAATAGTGGCTCCTCTCTCTACAGTTGAGTATATCCTTAAACTCCCCCCTATACCCCTATCAGCTCTAAACCCCTTTGGAATCTTAAATATGCACCCCTCTGGAGTGTGAAAATTTGCACCTATAGCCATATTTGACTTTAGATTAAAGATTCCTCTAGAGTAACTCTCTACCCAGCCATCTAAATCTATCAGATATGGAGTTTCTGGCTCCGAATCTGATAGCTTTATAGTGTGTCTCTCTCTCCCATCTAAGCTTATATATGTTTTACCCCTTACATGTCTAAACCCAGCTACCCCTATTGAGTTCTCCAAATCTACAAATATCTCTCTATCAACCCTTAAATCTCTTAAATATCCACCCCCTCTAACCTCATATGAGCCATCTGGAAGTTTAGCTATAGATGTACGATAGAGGTCTAACACCTTTTTAATATATTGTGAAGTGTATATTTTTGTTGTCTTTTGAGAGATTGCCCATCTATATACATACTCTAAAGCTCTCAATGATGCCAGCTTAGAGCCTGAATAGATGTGGTAGTGGATATCTATGGGCTTCAATCTTCTAGGCTCCTCTGTCAACTTAAAAGTATCTACTGCTCCTCTATATCCCCAGAAATCTCTACTCCAGCCATCGGTATATGGTATCTCACTCTGCCCCCCTGCATATATCTGATAATATGCCCCTATCTTTACACCAAATGGGGATATGAGAGAGAGGAGAGGATTCTCTTTTGATACCCTCGAGTGGCCACCATTTATAGCATATACCCCTCTCCTCTCCTGATAGCTCAATATACTCTCCTGCAGAGGATACTCACCACTCCAGAAGAGGAGTTCAATATCTCCTCCATCTCTAGGTGCTAATGATTGGGCAAATTTGAGACTCCCCTCTATCTCCCTCTCAATGGAGAATTTATAGTTTGGAATTTTAAGCTCACTCCTCTGTCCACTCCATATTGATGGGTGGGAGTATGTGTGAGTGGCAGGTTCAACCCAAGGGGTATCAAATAGCCTCTTAAAGAGTAGTTTTAGTTCACCATTAAACTTAGATAATAGAAGCTCCCCCTCAACAACAGATATGGAGTGGGGAACTCTATATATCTCAAATATCCTATCTATGAGACTCTGTAGAGCTGATGGATTGGAGCCATCACCATCTATATGGACAAAAAGAACTCTCCTGCCCCCCTCTGTCGTTGGGTCGGGAATCAACTCCATATCCAGTCTCAAAGCCCTCTTAAGAAATAGGAATGGGTCTATTGTCCAGAGCCATCTATCCCCGATATGGATAAGAGATGAGTTACCATATGAGTATCCACCCCACTCCGTTATAGCTATAGGAACATATCTATCTCCCCCTCTCTGCTCTACAGATATAACAGGCTCTATGGTACCATCTACAGCTATAGGCTCTATAGAATCTATTGATGCCTCAATCTCATATGGAGAGAATGGCTTATGGTATCTCACCTCTCCACTATATGGGTACTCTCCCATACCACTCTTAACCCTTTTAAATCTATCAACTATAAAGCTGTTTAGAAATAGAACCTTTACACCTCTATCTATGAGACTCTCTGCCCAATCGGATACTCCACTACGCTTACCATCCCCAATGCTCCATATCAAAACAGCCTTAAATCTATCCTCTACCAACTTTGGTAGAGACCTCTTAGAGATATTGTGGAGTATAGGTATATATCCCAGATGCTCTATAGGCATAGATATAAATCTCTCTGGGTTTAGAGCCTTTCCATCAAAAATTATCAGAACCTCTCTTCTCTCCCTCTCAATATCACACTCCCCCTGCTCTTGAAGTAGCCCATCTGTTACATATGGAATTACACCCAACTCCCTAATCTCTTTTGCTATCTCTCTTCTTCTATCTGAACCCTTATTGCTATAATCGATTGAGATAACATCCAAACCCAGCTTTTCTGCCCTTTTTAGGTGATTTAAAATCCACTCTCTATCTCTTTTTGGAACCTTTTTATATATCTTTTTTGAGTGGTCATAGCCAGATATTAGGGACTCTACAGCTACGGCATCAACATATCTATATACTCTATCTAAAATCTCAAAACCTCTATTTATTATAATCTTAGCATCTGGATACTCTCTTCTCAACCTCTCTATAAACTCAACAGCACCATCTTGAACCAGCTTTCTAACTCTCTTATCGGATATTCTATTATATACATCTACAGTATCTAGAAAGAAGTTTCTATACCCCTTTTTATATAGCTCATCTGCCCTCTTTAGTAGAAAGTTCTGATACCCTCTACTACTCATATCTGCAACGAGAGATTTCCATACCAAATTTTTAGATATAACCCAAGAGTCTCTATATTGCTTACCTCTCCAAGGCTCTATCTCCCCTATACTTATATATGCCACCATCCTATCTGGATAGCGTCTAGCATATATACTATCCACCTCATCAGCCTCAACAACAACCTTATCATAGAAATTTATAAATGTATCGTCTAGCCTATCACTATATATAAATGCGTATCTATCATCTGCCATCAATATATTTAGTAAAAATAGTATAGTGATAACTATCCTATTGCAACATAAATGTCTGATAATCCAACTCCTTTAGTATGATATTTAGAGTATTTATACTCGCAACAAAGAGAATTAATAGTGCCACACTAAAGCCATACCCATAGAAATATGGGCCAAGTTTAATACTAGCCCATGTTAGGAGAGCATTTAATATTACAAATAGAGATGTATAGAGTAGAGCCTCCTTTTGTCTATCTAGATAGTATAGATATGCTAGGATTGACATAAATCCAAGTTGGAGCTGAACCCCAATTACATCTACATAGAATAGTGGTAGATATAGCTTTGGGAGCATAAATATCTCAAATAGCTTTTTTGCCCCCAAGAAGAGCAGAATATTAAACATCCCCTGCACAAATAGAACCTCTTGGATTGTTCGCTTTACTGCATCTATCATATCCTGCTTATATCTTCTAATTTGACCAAGAGTTCCATGTTTATTTATGGCTCTATAGAAGTTTGAGTAGGAAAAAGCAAAGTCAGCCTCCAATCTATAGAAGAATATTGCCATCCCTGGGATTATTGAGAGATAGGCTAGAAATATGGGAAAGTCATATACCATAGAGGCGTGTAGATTATCAATTACAGCATATCCCACAATAGGGCTAAACCAAAATATAACCTTATCTATCCAGATTGCAATATTATAAAATACTCCAGACCAAGCCAACTTCCAGTAGAACTTCCCATAGCTCTCTTTAAACATATCAAATCTAATAAATCTCTTATTTTTAGAGTTTGATGAGGGGTAGTAGTAGATAATTCCTAAAAAGAGTAGAATAAATAGGAGACTATTTCCAATAATAAATGAGATTAGCAGTCCAATTAACTTATATTCTCTTAAAAATATAGAGCTTATATATATGGTCAAATAGCCCAAGAGGTAGAACCATATTATAAACTTATAGAGTTTTAGACTAGCTGCTAGAATATTGGCAACCCATACGGCACTCAAAACTACAAATAGAGTTATATATAGAAGTATAAAGAAGTTTGATTGAGTATTAAATATAAAAATAGCAAAGATTAGAGCTATGAGTGTGGCTATAGCAATTGTTACAATGATTACTCCCAAAAAGTTTGGTAAAACTAGGTAGTCTCTCTTCTCATATATTCTATCTGCTACAAATCTAGTAAATGGGAGCTGTAAGAAACCTGTATAGATAGAGCTAAGAGCCAAAGCTGAAACATAGGTTACAGAGGCCTTTAACATAATATCTTCACTATCTTTCTCATGAAAAAAGAATATATTGGTAAGTCCAATCCCCAAAATTATCACCATAGAGATGACCCAAGGCCCACTACTCAAAATTCCAGAGTATCCAAAGGTCTTTAAGACAGAGGTTAGACTTCTCTCTTCTAATATCTTTTTTAACTGAAATCCAATCCCTGCCATATTAACTCTCTTCCATATTCTCTATCTTTTTAAAGGTATCCTCATATACACCTCTATAGTTTTCTAAGAAGATATCTTGAGTATAGAACCTATTTACCCTCTTAATTGCCACATCTTGAGCCTCTCTCCAGAGTTTTTCATCAGTTAATAGTTTTATATACCCATCTGCCAACTGCTGAACATTTGCAATCTCACACACAAATCCAGCCCTTCCCAAGGCTCTATCATCTGGGTTTTCTCCCCCCTCTATCAACTCTCTACATGAGCCAACATCGGTAGATACACAGGGCAGACCAGCTGCAAACCCCTCCAAAATGACTAAGGGCATCCCCTCACTGATTGAGGTAAGTGTTAAAATTCCACTCTTTGGGAGGATATCTACAATATTTTGAAATCCTAAAAATTTAATATTCCTCTTTACATCTAAAATATCTATTAAATCTCTACACTCACTAGCATACTCTCTCTCCTCATCATCTGGGCCTACTATCCAAGCCTCTACATCTGGGATAATATTTGCTGTAACTCTTATTGCTCTAATAAAGGTCTTTATATCCTTAATAGATACCACCCTTCCAATTAGAGTAATAATTTTAGGGACTCCTTCTGGGCGATTTTTTAGAGTTGCTCCAAGTCTCTTGATGTCAACTCCATTTGGAATAACTCTACAGAGTTTTGGCTCTGCCCCATATGCTATTTGGGTCTCTTTTGCCATGGAGTAGAGTGAGAGGATTGGCTCTGCTCTGCTATAGCTCATCTTTCCAATCCCCTCAAAAAATCTAACCCACATCCCTTGGATATAGTTATCCTCTGCCGATTCACGAAATAGCTCAACCTTTTTATATAGGTTCATTGAGCTAGAGATTAAATCAATCTTTCTCTCCTTTGTATATATTCCATGCTCTGTTAGGATAAATGGTTTTCCTGTATCATAAGAGACTAGAGCCGATAGAAACCCAGCATAGCCTGTTGATGGGGAGTGGATAATTTTTCCCCTGTCTGCTACAAACTTAGCTAACTTTGCCATCTTCCAGACTGGAATTAGGATACTTCTAATACTCCAAAAGTAGTCTAAGAAGGATATATCCTCACAATTTTGCATATTTTTAGAGGTTATAAAGTACCAAGACTCTCTACTATATAGGAACATCTCTTCACTAACATTTTTTAGATAGAAATCTAAACTCTTTAGGTTATCAGGTAGAGGCTCACCTGCACTACTCTCTCTAAACCAGTTATATAGCCCCTCAATCGCCTCAAAATCTTCTGCCTCGCCATCTACTGCTCTAATTGGTGGTTTATTCTCCTCCTCAAACATAAATGTCTCTACCATATAGGTTAGATTATCTGGTAGATTATAGAGAGGTTTTTGTGAGTAGTCTCTGGTTCTACTCCCAATAAATACAATTCCAAACTTATATTGAGGCATTCCAGCAATAATCTGGGCAATCCAAGATGAGACTCCACCTCTAACATATGGATATGTCCCCTCACATGGAATTATGATATCTGGCTCATCTCTATCAAATACCACTCTCATCTGCTCTCCCACATTGTAATTAGAGGCTTCAATCTCAAGTCGATATTGAACTCATCTTTTAATATAAATCTATTAACCTCATTATACTTCTTAAGTCCAAACTTTATCTCTGCTAAGAATGTGTAGGTGGCCTTTTTAGGGACTCCAAGCTCCATAGCTCTTAAAAAGGCTCTCTCTGCCTCCTCATATCTCTTATTAAAGAGGTGAATTTTTCCAAGTAGCATAAAAGCACTAGCATTTGATTTAATATCTTTTAAGATATTTTCTATCTTAGTAGTATAAAATCCAGCCAACTGCTCATCTGCTACACCGTGAAATATAAACTGCCAATAGGTATTTGCAAGTTCAAATTGATACTGCTCCAATCTTGAGCCTTTTGCATCTTCTATCTTTCTCTGAAGCTCTGTAATTAAATCATTTAACTTCTTCTCAAATGTGGATACAAGGGCAAAGGCGTAGAGCCTCGTCTCATCTGAGCTATCGGATAGAAACCTCTTTATCCTCCCAATATTTCCTTGAGCATTGCTATCATATAGAATTTTTAGGGATTTAATCTTCTCATCACTAGATATTCTCTCCCTATTGCTCCCCTCCATACTCAAAATCCCCTCTTGAAACTTACTATATACCATTGGGAACTTCTCCGTCTCCTCCTCAAACTGCACAGCCTCATATATGGGGCGACTTACTCTGTGTGTTGCCCAAGAGAGTCCAAATAGAACCATTATAATTGTTAAGATAAATCCAATAAATAGAAGTCCAATATTTATAACTAAAAAAAAGATAAATATCTCAAACTTATAGGGTTTATACCTTTTTGGTAGAAAGAGGGTTAAGAATAGTGAGAATATGCTCCAGAGTAGAGCCTCAACTGCAATGAGTATTAAGATATCCTCAATACTATTTCTACTCTCCAATCTATTTAGGATATCCATTAGGTTGGTTGTGAGCATCTCTACACTATACACACCCATACTCCTCCATTAGATTTGGAAATAGTTTAACGCTAACATGCTTTTTTCTAAGCCCTTCAAAGTTTTTAGAGCTTAAGTGGTATTTTAATCCATCCTCTAACATCTCAACTCTAAGTCTCCCCTCTATCTCATCTAGCTCCTCATCTAATGTTTTTGCTTTTGAGTGTAGACTAGGAAGTGATACAAATGGGAATAGTATAAGGTGGATAAAGTTATCCCCACACTTAATTGATATATATTGATCCAATATCTCAAATAGCTCATTTTGGTATAGAAAATCTCTAATCTCCTTATCTAAATCCCCATTTCTGGTATATATAGAGTAGATTCTACTATCTATATTGTATCCGTTGAGTATATTTGTAAGCCTCTCCACCTCTATTTTAAAGTTGATTAAATCCTGCTTCTCTATCTTCTCTTTTGGTGGAGTTATCCCCTTTCTACTCTCTATCTCCTCTATTGAGGCTCTCTTCTTATACTCTGTCCAGATATAGTTAAATGCCACATCTATCTTTAAAATTGTATCTTTATTATAAAATAGGAATGGGATATCCTTTATGATGAGTATCGCAACAACCCTATCCATCTTATCTAGAAATGGGACTGTATATATATACTCCGTCTGCTCTCTATCCTCTAAGGTGTCTAGGTGCATAGGTATCTTTAACTCTATCGTCTCTTGAATGAGCTTATCACTACTATCTGGCTTCTTCATATCTCCTATTGTTGCAAACTCTCTATCAATTAAATCTCTCTTTACCTCATATATTCCAGCAGAGTTTACTCCAAAGAATTTTTGTAATATTTTAAGTGTATTTTTTGCATTTTCTAAAATTGAACCATCTGGATTTGCCTCTAAGATTTCTGATATAACAAACCTAATTGATGCTGGTTGAATGATATATATAGACTCTAACTTATCATGAGATATTTTTAGTGTAAAAAAGGCATTTGTTAACTCTTTGAGCCTCAAATTTAGATACTGATTTTTTATCTTATACTTATCCA
>JAADDP010000185.1 GCA_013153825.1 Campylobacterota bacterium | reverse complement strand
AGTCCTTATTATCATCATCTCCACTTCCCATTAGATATTTTCCATACATCATAGCAATAACAACTAAAGTGACAACTAAATATACTACCCACGGTTCTCTATTCATAATAAGACCTTAAATTTTTAGAAAAATAGTAGTTTAAATAGTATTAAAGTTTGATTAGAGGAGAAAAAGATTAATTAGTAGAGCCTAAACCACCATAAGGTGATATTAGGTAGAGTGGATATATATATTAATATCCACTTATTTTTACCATATGGGTAATATACTCCAAGAGAGGGTCAACATAGAATATTGTTGCCACTGTAGCAAATACTGCAAGACCCAAAATTGTCATTAGAGGCTTTGAGATATTGTAGTAAACAGTAGCGATATTTAACTCTCTTGTAGGCTCTCTTAGGAACATATAGACTATCAACTTTAGGTAGTAGTATGCAGAGATTGCAGAGTTTATACCCATGATAATAGCTAACCATATAAATCCAGAGTCAACAGCTGAACTCATGATATAGACTTTACCCCAGAATACAGAGAATGGAGGAACACCAGCTAGAGATAGCATAAATAGAGCCATAACAACTGCACCCATAGGCATAATGTGTATCATACCTGCAAACTTCTCATATGGGTGGTCAAATCTTGCATGGTGAACCTTATCTTTGTGACGGCTAACCCATAACATTGTAAATGCACCTATATTGGTAAACATAAATAGTCCATAGTATAGGAATATTGCAGAGTTTGCTTTAGTTGTAGCAATAGCCACAGCAGCCATTACAAATCCAGCATGAGATATAGATGAGTATGCCAACATTCTCTTAACATCTTTTTGAACAAGTGCCATAATATTTGCTAGAGTCATAGTTATTACAGCTAATATGATGATTGTTGTCTGAACCCACTCAACATTTAACTTAATAAACATCTCAAAAATTCTAACAGATACAACAAATGCCACAAGTTTTGGAACAATCGACATATATCCAGCTAGTGGAGCAGAAGCCCCCTCATAAACATCTGGTGCCCATGTGTGGAATGGAAATAGAGATAGTTTAAATGCGAAAGCACTAAGTAAAAATCCAGCTCCACCAATAGTTAGAGCCAACACTCCACTCTCTCCCATTCTAAGTTGAAGAGCTTCAGCTATCTGACCCAACTCTAAACTTCCACTAAGTCCATATAGAATTGCTGAACCCATAGCAAAAAATCCAGCAGCTAAAGCTCCCATTGTAAAGTATTTTACAGATGCCTCAAAAGAGTTTGCTCTATTGTGAAGTGCAATTAGTGTATATAGTGCTAGTGATGATGTCTCTAAACCTATAAAGATTAGAATTAGATTATCACTACTTGTCATAAACTGCAACCCAGCTAACATAAATAGGAATAGAGCAAAAAACTCTGGATATGAGTACTCATGGAACCTTTTAGATGTCAATGCAAGTGGAATAAAGAGCATTGAACCAACTAAAATTATAATTTGAGTTAGGATAGATAACCCATCTATCAACATCAAATCAAAGAACCCCTTCTCATTTCCATGAAAGCCTACAACAGACCCCAAATCAATTATTATAATAAGGATAGTAAGCATTACATAGAGAGATTTATCTAGGTTCTCCTTTATTAAATCTATTGTCAATATAATCAAGCCCCCAGCCACTGCTATAAGCATTGGCATAAGGGTAGCTAGATTTAATGACTCCAAACTAACATTTACAGGCTCTAACATTATTTCTCCTCCTTATCTCTCTTTATTGAGATAATTATCTCTTTAGCCTCTGGAGTTCTAGCCTTATTTTCCATATCAACTAGAAGCTTCTTAACACTATTATCTATAGGCTCTAAGATAGGCTTTGGATATACACCTAGCCAGACAACAATAGCCACTAATGGTAGAAGTGCAGTTATCTCTCTCCCATTTAAATCTTTTAGCCCCTTTAATTTCTCATTTGTAACCTCTCCAAAGAAAGATTTCTTAAATAGAGCCAACATATAGATTGCACCAATAATGATTGATGTTCCAGCTAAAACAGTGGCAATTGGAGATACCTCATAGAAACCTAGTAGAACTAAGAACTCTCCAACAAATCCTATAGTTAGAGGAAGCCCAACTGAAGCCATCAACATAACACCAAAGATAGTTGCATAGACTGGCATAATTGAGGCAATTCCTCCAAAGTTATCCATAATCTTTGTACCAGTTCTATCATAGATTATCCCAACAAGTAGGAATAGAGCCCCAGAAACCATTCCATGAGATAACATCTGGAAAACTGCTCCACTAATACCCTCTGCATTCATTGCAAATGTTCCTATCATAATAATACCCATATGAGATACTGAAGAGTATGCAATAACCTGCTTCATATCTTTTTGTGCAAATGCCACCATAGCTGTATAGATAACCATGATGATAGATAGAACCACAATCATAGGTATCATCTGAACTGAAGCATCTGGAAATAGAGGAAGTGAAAATCTTACAAATCCATAAGTTCCCATCTTAAGTAGAACAGCAGCTAGAATTACAGAACCAATTGTTGGTGCCTGTCCATGTGCATGTGGTAACCATGTGTGGAATGGAAACATTGGAACTTTAATTGCAAATCCAGCAAATAGAGCCAAAAATAGCCAGAATTGTAGATTTACAGATAGGTCTAGTTGATACCAATCTAGTAGATTAAATGTCCAAACGGCAGTCTCTGCATGGTAGAGATATGCAATTGTTAAGAGTCCAACTAACATAACTAGAGAACCTGCAAATGTATATAGGAAAAACTTTACAGCTGCATATACTCTAGTAGGACCTCCCCAAGCACCAATGATATATAACATTGGAACAAGAGATAACTCCCAGAATAGATAGAATAAAATTGCATCTAATGCCACAAATACACCAACCATTGTCATCTCTAAAAATAGTAGAGATACAATCATATTTTTGATATTATCAACTCTATCCTCATCAAGAGAGATAATCCCAATTAGGGTAATCATAGTTGACATCAAGACAATAAATAGAGATATTCCATCTACACCTAAATTATAAGCTATTCCAAAATCTGAAACAATTGGAATATACTCACTAAACTGCATCCCTGCATTAGAACCATCAAAAGCTACCCATAGCCAGATAGAGATTAGAAACTCTATACTAGCTACAGCAATACCATACGCCTTTGCAACCTCTCTATCAACAATAAACCCCAATATCCCTGCAAGTAGTGGGAAAAATATCAATATACTTAATATATGCTCCATAACCTCTCCTTAACCTATAACTGCTGCAATAGCAGAAGCTAATATCAATAGTAAGACACCTACACCCATCCAATTAAGGTATGATGAAAGGTTACCATTTTGAATAACTTTAGATACACCACCAGCCTTATAGATAACTTTTGCAATAAAGTCAACTGTAGCATCAACAACAGCCTTATCTATCGCCCAGAACTTCTCTGAGATAATCTTATACGGCTTTACAATAAACTCAACATAGAAGTGTGGAACATAGTATTGGTTCATTAGAAGCTTATATATAAAGCCACTCTCAACCTTAGGGTTCTGCTTAAATGCCTTCTCCCCTCTTCTTGCATACTTGAAATAGGCTACAACAATACCTGTCACAGCAAATGCTAAAACAATCATACCAAGAGTTCCTGCTAGATGGTGCGTATGTTCACTCATCTCATAATCTGGTAGAAGTGTAGTTATAATCTCATGGAAACCACCCTTAAACCATCCAGCAATAATAGCTAATATTGCAAGAGGTGCCATAGCTACAAGAACATATCTATACATCTCATGTGGATGGAAACCGAGCTTCTTATATCTCTCTTCACCCTCAAATGTTAAAAATACCTGTCTAAAGCTATAGAATGCTGTAAGACCTGCTGTAAATACTAAACCAAACCATAAGATGTATGAACCCTCATTAAATGCAGTCTCAATAATTGCATCTTTAGAGAAGTAACCAGCTAGTGGAGGAATTCCAGCAAGTGCAAGAGATGCTATCCCCATATAGATATATGTCCCCTTCATAGCCTTTTTAAGTCCACCCATCTTAAATAGGTCAAGCTCATCATCCATAGCGTGCATAACATTTCCAGCCCCTAAGAATAGAAGTGCCTTAAAGAATGCGTGTGCTGCTAGGTGGAATAGTGCAATCCAGTAAGCCCCAAGTCCAGCTGCTGCAAACATATACCCAAGTTGAGATAGAGTTGAGTAGGCGATAATTCTCTTTAGGTCTCTATTTACAAGTGCCATTGAGGCTGCATAGAATGCCACAAATGTTCCAAGTGCTGCAATAAAGTAGCTAACCCCTTGAACTGCATCTAGGCTATATAGAGGATTTGCTCTAATTACCAAGAATACCCCTGCTGTAACCATTGTAGCTGCGTGAATTAGAGCAGATACTGGAGTTGGACCCTCCATAGCATCTGTTAGCCAAGTGTGGAGTGGGAATTGAGCAGATTTACCCATTGCCCCTATGAATAGAGCAATAGCAATTCCAATTAAGACACCATCTGTTAAGTGTGGAAGCTTCTCAAATACAACATCATACTGAAGAGAGCCAACATTCCAGTAGATTAGGAATATTCCAACAAGCATACCAAGGTCTGCAATTCTGTTCATAATAAATGCTTCATTTGCTGCATATGATGGAGAGATTGCTGGGTTAATATCTGGTGTAACATCCTTTTTATGATACCAAAAACCAATTAGAAGCCATGAACAGACACCAACACCTTCCCAACCTATAAATAGTCCAGCAAAGTTATCACTCATTACAAGTATCATCATCGAGAATACGAATGCAGATAGGTAAGAGAAGAACCTATTAAAGCTCTTATCATGATCCATATACCCATTTGAGTAGATGTGAACAACGGTTGATACAGTAGTTACAACAACCATCATAGTAACACTAACTTTATCCACAACAAAACCAAATGGTATAGTCAAATCCCCTGCACTTATCCACTCCATCATTGTTACATGGACTGCCCCATGTTCAACTACATGAAAAGCTAAGATTACAGAAGCTAACCAAGATATACCAATTAGTGCCGAGTTTATAACCCCAACAGCAATATTTTTAGGACTTCTAGCAAAGAAGAGTCCAGCAAATAGTGCAGCAACAAAAGGTGAAAATAGTGCAATATAAACTAAACTCTCCATAACTACCCTTTCATTGAAGAAATAACATCTAAATCAAGTGAATGGTGCTTCTTATATAGAATAATTAAAAGCCCCAAACCAACAGCCACCTCACTAGCAGCCACAGCAATTATAAAAAATGCAAACATCTGTCCAGATAGGTCTCCATAGAATGCCCCAATAGCTGCAAAGGCTATATTTACAGCATTTAACATTATCTCCGTGGCAAAAAATAGCATTAGAAGATTTTTTCTTCTAAGCACTCCTACAAGCCCTATACTAAAGAGTATGCCCGAAAGTATAAGATAGTGATTTACACCTATCATCTGCTCTTCTCCTTTAAAATCTCATCTTTACTATCATCATCAACTAAAGGGATATCATCATTAGTTGTAAGAGAGTAATCCATCTTCTTCCCAGCTAGAATAATTCCTGCAATCATAGCTACAAGTAGCATTACAGCAGCAACCTCAAATGGGATTAGATATTTTGTAAATAGCACCATACCAACAGCTTGAGAGTTTCCAACCCCCTCAACAACAGGATATAGAGCCTCAATATTCTCTCCAATAATAGGAGCTGAGAATATCACTACAAACACAACAGCCATCAACCCACCAAGTAGAAATACAAGTGATGGATTTCTATGTTTCTCCTGAATATCTCTAGTCAAATCAAAGAACATCATAGCAAAAGCGTATAGTGCCATTACAGCCCCAACATATACTATTAGTTGAACAACACCTAAAAAGTCTGCCCCAAGTAAGAAGAAAAACCCAGAAATCATTACCATACCAGCAGCAAGTGCCGTCATAGCATATAGAACATTCTTACTCAAAGCTGTAATTGCAAACAGAACAACTGTTGAGATTGCAAACAGATAAAAAGCTACTATTTCATACATATTCTCCCCCTCCTAATACGCTAAAGGCGTTTTCTTAATATTATCATCAGCATTAGGGCTAACAGCACCAAATCCTGGATACTCTTTTTGGAGATTTAACTTATCTATTGGAGTTAACATATCCTCAAATAGACTGAAACTCGCTCTCTGTTCACTAGCTGTCTCATATCTTCCACCATGCACAATAGCCAACTCTGGACAGACCTCTGCACAATATCCACAGAAGATACATCTACCAAAGTTTATAGTATACTCTGTAACCTCTTTTCTCTGGTTCTCATCATATCTTGTCTCCATAGCTATACAGTTTGAGATACAAATCTTCTCACAGAGTCCACACCCAATACATCTATAGTGTCCACTCTCAAGAAGTCTTAACATCTCATGTATTGCTCTATATCTAGGAGATATTGGGAGCTTCTCTAGTGGATATTGAGTTGTGTGCATCTTCCCTCTAAATAGAGCATTTATCATCTCTCTTAGAGTTACCCATAGTCCTACAAATAGCTCCCCCTTAAGAGACCTCTTTAGAACCTGCTTAAAAGCTGACCACCCATCAGCTGGTGGGTGAGTTAGGTCTAGCTTAACATAGTTTTGTGTTCCAACTCTCTTTTTAAATTTTTCTAAGCCCATTACTACTCCTTATACCATCATCACAATACCAGTAATAACCACATTTATAACAGCTAGTGGCATTAGAACTTTCCAACAGAGCCACATCAACTGGTCTGGTCTAACATGAGGCCATGAAGCTCTTACCCAAAGCATCAAGAAGAACATAAATGCAATTTTAAAGATAATCATCATCCAACCAGGGAATATCCAGCAGTCGTTATATCCACCAAGGAATACAACAGAAGCTATAATTCCAATTGTTATCATATTTGCATACTCACCAATAAAGAACATACCCCATCTCATCCCACTATACTCTGTAACATATCCAGATACAACCTCTGCTTCATGCTCTAGTAGGTCAAATGGTGTTCTATTTGTCTCTGCATATCCAGCAATCATAAATAGGATAAATGCTACAGGCTGATATACAACCATCCATGTCCCATCAGATTGGAAGTTATTAAAATCTACAAAAGATAGAGAGCCAACTAACATAATTGGAGCAAGAAGGGATAGACCAGTTACAACCTCATAACTTAAAAACTGAATTGCAGTCCTAGCACTACCTATGATACCCCACTTGTTTGATTGTGCCATACCAGCTAGAAGTGGACCATAAAGCCCTGCAGCCATCATTCCAAGCACAAATAGAATTCCAATATTTAAATCAGATGCTATTGATGGAACATATACATCAATAATAGGTATTGTAAAGTCTGGGAATACAGGCACAGCCCCTAGTGCAATAAATGCTGTAGCTGCTGTTATGACTGGTGCTACCATAAATATAAGTCTATTTGCATTTTGAGGAATAATATCCTCTTTTGTAAATAGCTTAATACCATCTGCTAAAATCTGAAGAACCCCATACGGTCCGACATGTTGAGGTCCAAGTCTTCTCTGCATAAAAGCTAGAACCTTTCTCTCTATATATGTCCCAAAACCTGCTAGTGCTGAGATTATAGCTAAAATCATAATAGCTTTAATAATAACACCAACTGCAGTTACTTCAGGCAACACTGTTGTTGTATCCATACTCTATACCTCCCTAATAATTACTTTTTGGTATCTTGAAGCTCCAAAGAGTTCATATACATTCTCAGCACTCTTAAAATCTGGAAT
>JAADDP010000109.1 GCA_013153825.1 Campylobacterota bacterium | reverse complement strand
AGGGGAGCTGGAGGTAAGGTTATACTTATCGGTGCAAGTTCCAATGAGCATAAGGATAGAGTTCTAATAAACTCTGCAACAATATTCCATAAGGCTATGAGTAGAGTTGTAGTTGTGGATTTGGACTTTAGAGATCCAAAACTGTATAAGATGTTGAGGATGGAGGGGGTCTATAGAGATATAGTTGACTATCTAAATGGAGATTGTAAAATTGAAGATATCCTCTACTCAACTAGATATGAGGGGCTAGACTTCATACCTATCAAGCAGATTGCAGATAACCCTTCCGAGCTTGTTCTATATGATAGACTCTCAAAACTATTTAACATATTGAGAGGTAGTTACGACTATATAATGATAAATAGTACACCTTTTGATATAATAAAGGACTTTAGGTATATAATAAAATATAGCGATATCAACCTATTCGTAGTGGAGAAGTTCATGACACGAAAAAGCTCTATAGTTGAACTTAAGAGTATCGTTGAAGAGGATAAGATTAATAATATAGGATTTATATATATAGATGATGTTTAATGGTTATAGGAGGAGATTGAGGCTCTATATAGTAGCCACAATAATAGCCTCCACCCCACTTGGTGCTGTAGATTATACAGAGAAGAGGGAGGTGCAGAGCTTTATAAAGATGATGAACCACAGGTATGGTTTTAAGCTGGATACTCTAAATAGATGGTTCAGTAGTGTAAGAGCAAATAGCTATATTAGAAGATTGAGACAGGGGCTATATTGTGGGGCTACCCCATGTAATATGCTTGGAAGCTGGGAGAGATACTCATATAACCACCTTAGAAGGGTTGGTGGTGGTGTCTACTTTATGAGAAAATTTAGGTCAACTCTCAGAAGGGCATCGAAAAAGTATGGTGTACCACCAGAGTATATAACGGCAATTATAGGTATTGAGAGTAACTATGGGTCATCTAGAGGTAACTACTACGTATTTGATAGGTTGACACATCTAGCATTTGATGGTGAATCTAAGAGGGCAAAGTTCTATAGAGACCAGCTAAAAGCTCTCTTAAGGCTATCTGTAAGGGAGAATGTCAATCCAAAAGATATCAAGGGGTCATCATCAGGAGCTATAGGTTTAGCCCAATTTATACCGAGTACATATAAGCACTTTGCTGTGGACTTTAATGGAGATGGAAAGAGGCAGATGAATAATGTTGTAGATGCAATAGGTAGCATTGCAAACTACTTTAGAAAGCATGGTTGGAGAAGGGGTCAACCTGTAGCAGTTAGGGTTAAGTATGAGGGGTTGAGATTTGATAGATTTCCAACCGGCTATAACCATAGATACTATAGAGGTGAGCTTGAGGGGATTACACCTAGAGAGGAGTTCAACTATCATGGAAAGGTCTGCCTAATAAAGCTGGAGAGGAGAAACTATGATGAGCTATGGTATGGGGCTAAGAACTTCTATGTCATTACAAGATATAACCACAGCTCATACTACGCAATGGTTGTCCATCAACTAGCTCAGAGGATAAAGAGGGCATATGAGAAGAGATATGGGGAGTTTAATATCCACTAAATATCAACTGACGCATATCTGGAACTCTTATAGGCTTTCTAGAGGTGCTATCTGAATCTCCTATAACTATACTATCCCACCAATTCTTTCCGGCATCTAAAAGTTGTGATTTACCCACATCTTTAGCAAAGAATTCACTCCAATCGGTCTCATTTGGAAGAATTGAGTTAGCTACAAATATTGCTCTATCTCCAACATCTGGTTCAGCAATCCTATTTCTTACACCCCAACCGACAACATAGTCACTATAGGTTGGATTTTCCTCTGTTGGTCTATCTATAAGTGCAATATCAAGCTCAAATTTGTAGTGGTACCTCATCATTGTAGCTTCAAATAGCATAGCTAAATCCTCCATAGGGGTGCTATAGGAGTAGATAGCATTTGCCACATCATCTTGAAATAGTAATCCAATATCCTCTGGACTCATCTTCTTCTGCTCATCTGTTGCCTCCTTCCCATGATATAGAACCTGCCCTATATTAATCAACTCTTGAGATTTTAGAGGACTTATATCATATAGCTTTTTGGATATAAGCCTACCACCATTATAATTATCCCATGTTATAGAGCCAATTGATTCACTACTATTCAGCTCATCTATTGAGCTTAGTGGGATATAATCATTCGCATGAGCCAACTCATGGTAGAGTAATCTGGCAAAGCCATACTTAATATCATCTATAGTTCTGGTGCTATTATGCTCTTTATATAGATAATCTGTGTTATAGTAGGCATATTGACTCCCATCTTTAATATATCTCCAATCATCATAGAATCTTAGTTCACTCCCATAATTACTACGGTAATCATCCTTATCTATAATGGTCTCTGCCTCCTCTGGGGTAAGCCACAACCCTCTAGGGTCAAGATATATAGCTCCAGTTAAACTCCAATAGTTTGAAGGGTTTATATCCTCATCAATTACAATGGCTGTAACTGCACCCAGAAGCTGTTTAATATCATCATCTAAAACATCCAATAGCTCTGAAAATCTATCCCCCATCCACTTTTGAGATACAAGCAATCTGCTCAATATCAGCTCTTTTGTAGGTTTTTTACCCTCTTGGGCAATAAGTGGGAGTTGAGATAGGCTACACGATTTAATATTATCGATATAGAAGTTATATAGGGGACACTCCTCTAGAGATGTTTTATATCTACTATCTAGAGTATATGGATATATATTCTCATAATCGACTCTTACCCCTCTATCATTAATCGTTAAAGTGTAATCTTTCCCACACTCTATATCCATATTATAGTATTCAAATTTTCTATCATTATCATACACTATTCGTATATCATTCTTCTCCGAACAGCTACCTATTTCTATAGGTTTAGATAGGTGATAGTTAGGCTCTATCTTAAAGTCTATATAGTTATATCCCCAAGACTTATAATCCGAAGCTGTAATATATACCCCAACAATATTGTGTGTTGAGTATGCCCTGTTATATATGGTAATCTTTGCCACCGAATAGCTATTAATTCTCTCAATGGGGTCACTATCCCCCTTTATACTCTCCAGAAACTCAACCTTATCAGTTACAGTTGAGCTATCAGATGTCACACCTTTTAAAATATTGATAGATGCCTCATACGCTGGGTCACTCTCCGGATTTGAACTATTGGATATATCTGTCTTATCCCCCAATATATCTACAAATTTTAATCCAACCTCAACCCTATTTGAGATTAAATTCTGCCTCTCTTGGGCATCACTCAGCTCCTGAGCAGATAGCTCTGGAAAGTTCTCCCCATTAATTTCACTATTTAGAGATGCTTGAATAAACTCTGAAACCATATCTGAACGGCTACCACCACTATCTATGTAGCCTGTCCAGTATGCAACCCCCTCGCTATCTCCATCTTTTCCTAAAACATTTCTATATATCGCCTCTACAAACTCTCTATTTGATAAACCACCATACTTAGATATGAATGTTTCACTAGATGCAAATCCAGATGATAGCTCCTTTAGGATTTCAGAGCTATCTACCCCTCTATTAGATGCCTCATCAGCTCTTCTACTCCAATACTCCAACCCCTCTCTGTCTGGGGCTCTATTGAAATATGCTATATATAGTCCAGCTATACTCCTCTCAACGGCAATATCCCTATCGTTTGAGTATAGATATGTTAATGATAGTATTAAAATTAGAAAAAATCTAAGTAAGGTGGATACCTGCATTACAGCCCCCAATTGTCAAATTTTAAGGTTAATTATACCAGAGAGAGCTTACAATATATAAAAGCACCAATTTTTACAACTTTAATATAAAGGAGTCTCTTGGGTTGGGAAATACATCTACATCTACTAGCTGCCATATCTTGGATTGGTGGCTCTGTATTTATGTTTGTCTTAGGGGTATCTATGAGAGATAAGAGGGAGCAGGATAGGGTATATCCCGTGATTGGGCCAATATTCGGCTTCTTTGAGATAGGCTCTCTAATAACTCTAGTAGTTACTGGTATATTGATGATTTTTGATAATGGGCTTGTTACAATTCTATTTGATGATACTATTCACAATAGTGTTATAGACTCTCTAAGATATAAGCTTATAGTTGTGGTAGTTATAGCTATAATTACAATTCTACACACATATATAGCATTTAAGACAAATGGGAAGGAGAGGAGTAGAGTTGAGATGTTAATCTCTAGAGGCTCATCTATGGGTATCTTCATACTAAACTTCATTATTCTCCACTTTGCAATTGTGATAAGAGATACAATCTAGTTTGAGATGCCTAAGCTGTAGCTCAATATCTATAGATATCTTCTGTAGGAGATGTAGAGGGGAGCTACTGAGACCAAATCTATATAGGAGAGATTTAGAGGGGTTTAGAATATATAGCCTATTTAACTATAGTGATATTGCCGATGTGATAAAGACGAAACATAGAGTTATCGGATATAGGGTTTATAGATATATGGGGAGAGAGTTCCTAAAACCATTTATTGGAGACTTTATAAAAAATTATGGAGGTAGTATCTATATTATAGGAGTCGATGAGAGGGTTAAATCTGGATATAGCCACATAGCAATATTGACTCATCAGATGAGACAGAGGGGTGTTGAGGTTCTCCACTCAAAGCTCATAGCCGGGTCCGATATAAAGTATGCTGGAAAATCTCTAAAATTTAGATTAGAGAACCCTAGAGAGTTTATATATAGGGGTAGAGGTGGAATAGATGCCATTCTTGTAGATGATACAATCACAACAGGAACAACGCTGAAAGAGGCATATAGAGTCTTGAGTAATAGTGGTGTCAATATCCTATTTGGGTTGACCCTAGCCGTTAGCATATAGTTTAGGATTTCTTCTTATACCTCTGGATACTACTCTCCTCAACCTCAATATCAAATATATCTTTAACTCTCTCTACAATAGAGCTATTATCTTTTGATAGCTCTCTTAGGTTTTTGGTTGGTCTATGTAGAAATCTATTGAAGGCTTGATGTGCCATCTTCTCAATATTATCTCTATACTCTTTAGGGACAAACCCCTTTTTAATAGCTCGATTTAACTCTATCTCTATCGCCTCTTTAACTTGAAGCCTCATACCCTTAATTAGAGGTTCAATCGATAGTGCCCTTAGCCATCTATAGAACTCCTTTGTGTAGTTATCTACAATATCAAAGGCTCTATTTGCCTGCTCCTGCTTTAGGGCGAAGTTATCATCTGCAATGGACTTTAGGTCATCTATCCTAAATAGTTTTAACCTATCCAATTTAATATCTTCAATATCTTTTGGAATTGCCATATCAAACCAGACTCTATCTATATTATCGCTTTCTATCATCTTCTCTGTAATAATTGGCTCTTTTGATGAGGTGGCAGAGAATAGAAGCCTATATCTATTTATATACTTATGTATATTATCTAAACTATCTACTCTAACCCTATCTCCATTTAGCTCATCTTCCACAAATCTCTCTATCTTCTTAAGATTTCTACCCAGAATGACCACATCACACCCTAAACGGATGAGGTTCTTAATTGCAATCTTCCCCATCTCCCCTGTACCTATAACCACACCACTCATACCTGTAATGTTATCACCATATATATCATACGCCTTTGCCACTGCTACAGAGGCGATTGATAGGGGGTGTTTTGAGATTGTGGTCACATTTCTAACCTCTTTAGCACACTTTATGGCGTATGAGATTAATCTATTTAGCTTTCTATATGCAAATTCATTTTGAAATGCAAATCTATAGGCATCTTTTAGCTGACCCGTAATCTGTGTCTCTCCAATTACTAAGGAGTCTAGTGCTGAAGCTACGGAGAATGTGTGTCTTACAGCCTCTATATCGTCAAATCTTCCAGCCATACCTTTTAGCTCAAAGAAGCTAAGTTTTGACTTTAAACTTAGGAGTCCCAAAATTGCATGGTAGCTTGAGAACTTATCTCTAGTTACAAGAGTAATCTCGACCCTATTGCAGGTGGAGAGGATAAAAGCCTCCTCTATGAAATCAAACCCTAAGAGCTTCTCTAACATAGCTCTCTTCTCTTCATCACTTGAGAATGTCAACTTCTCCCTAAGGGCTAGTTGACAATTTTTATGGTTAAATGAGATAACTTGATATGACATCTTAAAACTCTCTCTCTATCATCGCTCTTGCTATATCGCTTAACCCCTCTTCACCGACACTATCCATCAATTTAATAGCCTCCTCAACTAGAGCTTTAGCCTCTGCGTAAGCCCTCTCAACTACTCTATTCTCTCTCATCTTACCCTTTATCCATAGAGCCTCATCCTCACTCAACCTCTTTTTGTGGAGTGACTTTAGATACTCCCTCTCCTCCCTATCTAAACTCTCATATAGATATATGTATGGGAGTGTAACCTTCCCCTCTATAAAGTCATGTAGAGCAGGTTTTCCTAAAGTTTTGCTATCTGATGTTATATCTAAAATATCATCTATCATCTGAAAAGCAATCCCTAAATTCTTTCCATACTCTCTAAATAGCTCCCTATCCTTTCTAGCCAATATCGCCCCAACCTCAGCAGATGCCTCCATAAGCGAAGCTGTCTTTTGGTATAGCATCTTTAGGTATGCCTCTTTGTTGGTGTGAAATTTAGATGAGAGCTCCACATCTGCCAACTCCCCAAGACTTAGGAGAATAACGGCATTTGAGATAATTTTTGCTATTTGAGGTGACATATCTGTTAACTGGTAGAAGGCTTTTGAGTAGAGGATATCTCCCAACATAATTGCACTCTTATCACCATCACTCGCATTAACAGAGATTTTACCTCTTCTTGTTGTAGCTCCATCTATAACATCATCATGTAGCAGACTCGCTAAGTGTATCATCTCAACTGTAGATGCCACATCTATAGCCTCTTGACTCTCTCCTGCTATCTTAAATATGAGTTTTGTTCTAAGTTTCTTACCCTTTGGCAATTTTCTATAGAGGGTTAAGGCTCTACTATCGCCCAACTCCTCTATATAGCTCTCCATTTTTCTATCAACAGCACTTGTCAAAATAGACCCTTTACCCCTATTCGCATTGGGTTACAATATTCCCAACAAGCTCTATATATAGACCATCTGTCCTCTCATCTATCTCACTATCTATAACAGATGCCTTGACTGCCCTCTCATACTCATCATCTAGCCCCTTCTCATCTAGAATTCTCTCTGCTACTGCAAGTCTGCGTAGTATCTTATCTACCTCCATCTCCACAATATTTTGATTTGCAGTTCTAGCAATTGAGTAGAAGTTGCTCTTTGGAGTCCCTACAAAAGCGTCATCATCATCAAAAAGGTTCATATATTACTCCCATAATTTAATTTGAAATTTAAAACCATTATATCCAACTAAATATAACTATCTGCTAACTCTTTTAATATTTGCACCTAAACTTGAGAGTTTGCCCTCTAAGTTGTCATATCCCCTATCTAGGTGGTATATTCTATGGACATTGGTAACGCCCTTTGCCACAAGTCCAGCAAGAACTAATGCTGAACTAGCCCTCAAATCTGTAGCCATTACATCAGCTCCATATAGCTCAGCTACAGGCTTTATTGAGGCGATATTTCCCTTAAGCCAGATATCTGCACCCAATCTATTTAGCTCACCAACATGCATAAATCTATTCTCAAATAGCCTCTCCTCAATTAGAGACTCCCCAATAGCCATTGTAGCTACTGCCATAAATTGAGCCTGCATATCTGTTGGAAACCCTGGGTATTCTGTGGTTATAATATTTATCGGCTTTAATCGGCTAGTTGGATATATTGTAATTTC
>JAADDP010000043.1 GCA_013153825.1 Campylobacterota bacterium | reverse complement strand
TGCCAAAGAGGCTGGAAAGATGAGATTGGAGGGAAAAGATTATATCGTCCAAGATGGGGATATAATGCACTTTAGGTTTAATGTTTAGATATTCCTCCTCCAAAATAAGCACATATTTAGCAATTCCCTATCCGTCTACCTGAGGAGATTGATAAATTAAATTTTACATATATAGATATTTAGTTTAAATTTAGTTATTGTATATATAATGTTAAATTATATATTTTAAGGAAAGGAGTTCTAATGAGAAAATCTTTAATTTTGGCTTTATGTGTAAGCTTCTCCTCAGCTTCTGAGTTCCAGTTTGGAACGGGAACTTTCACAATGGAGGGTGGATTTCTAGGTCTCACAAGTAGTATAGATAATGATATTGAGAGTTTCACAGTCGGTACAAGACACTCTAACTTTGGGGAGACACTCTTCTATGGATATGACTTCACTTGGTATGACTCAAAAAATCTAATTCAGGCTCAGCAGACTTACAACAACTTTGCAGATGCCCTCTCCATTCCAGAGATGGAGTATAGGGTAAAGGGGTTGGATATAAACTTTAGGGTTGGATATGATGTTATTCATAGAGATGAGGATAACTACTTAGGGGTTGGGCTTGTTGTTGGAGCTTCCCTCCCATGGATTGACTCTTCAAAGAATGCTACACCAAATTTAGACTTTTTCCAGAACAATATGGGTGGATTATCTGATGGAAAAAATCTATATGAGGATAGCCAGACAGATATCATGACATATAAGATTGGACCAACAGTGACCTTTCAACATGGATTAATCTCAAATAAACTCTCCGTATATGGTGTAGCGAGTTACGCATACCAGACAGGTAGTGTTGAGAATGATTATGCAAAGAGTGATTTCGATGTAGATGGAACATTTCAAGAGTACAACATAGGGCTATATTTCACCCCATTTACAACGAAATTTAAGTGGGGATTTTTGACTCTAAGCCCAAGAGTTTTTGCCACGATAGGTTATAGATACTCTAAATGGAGTGTAGATAAGATGGTTATAGATACAAGTGGAGCAAACTTAGACTCTGAGACATTAGCTCCATATGAGCATGATTTCGATATGATTAGCTCCGTTGGCTACTTCGGTCTCGGATACTCATTCTAGAGTGGTCTCTCCATGGGGATAGTTTTTGGGCCTATAAACTCAAGGAGGTTTGGAAAATCTCTAGGTATAGATTTAAGTCCGATGGGAAAGCAGTGCAATTTTGATTGCCTCTATTGTGAACTTGAACCATCTAAAGTTATATCCAGATATAGTGATATTATAGCAGTTGATACCATATTGGAGGAGCTTACCAGAGTTCTAAAAGAGCATAGAGATATCTCAGTAGTCACAGTGACTGCAAATGGAGAGCCGACCCTATACCCCCATCTTGGGGAGCTTATAGATGGTATAAATAGGGTTAAGGGGAGAAGTAGAAGTCTCATTCTATCAAACTCAAGCACAATATCAGATAGGAATATTCAAGATATATTGGCTAGATTTGATACAGTTAAGCTATCTCTAGATTGTGCTACAGCTAGATGTCTCAAGAGGCTGGATAGGGCTGAGAACTCCATAGATATAGAGGATATAAAGAGGGGTATTGTTGAGTTTTCAGAAAAGTTTAAAAATGAGTTGATATTGGAGATACTCTTTGTAAAGGGTATAAATGATAGTGATATTGAGATATCAAAACTTAATAGCTTTCTTGAGACTCTAGATGGTGTTACAAGAGTTGATATAGGCTCAATAGATAGACCCCCAGCATATGGTGTTGAGGGTATAGACTACCAGAGCTTGAGAGAGATATCTTTAAAGTTTGGTAGTAAAGTTCCAATAAATATAACCTCAAGAGTATATAGTAGAAATATGGATAGCTCAAACTATAGTAGAGAGGATATCTTAGATACTATTAGGAAGAGACCATTAACTCAAGAGGATATTGATATACTCTTTAATGAGACATCAAAGGCGATATTTCAAGATATGGTTGGTAGTTATATAGATAGAGTATCGAGGGGGAGTTACACTTTTTTTACCATTAAGGGTGGAAAATAGATAAAAACTCTTGACAAATTCAACTTTTTTATCTATAATCCTACTCCAATTTATATCTGTTCCAGATTAGCTCAGCGGTAGAGTAGGCGGCTGTTAACCGCTTGGTCGCTGGTTCGAATCCAGCATCTGGAGCCATAATTAACTACTATTCCGGATTAGCTCAGCGGTAGAGTAGGCGGCTGTTAACCGCTTGGTCGCTGGTTCGAATCCAGCATCCGGAGCCATTAAATCATCTACTATTCAAGATTTGTATGTCTCTCCATCAGAAATTTTTCATTAATTCCTATTTTCTCAATTAGGTTTGCAATAGATGTCTCTAGAGTCAATAGTGCACTCAACTCAAAGGCACTTCCTAGAGGAAATATGCTCTCATCAAGCTTTTTGGTCTCATATTTCGATTTCATATTAAATATTAAGAGCTTATCACTATACCTCTCCACCATTGAGCCACTCTTTGCAGTCAATACAAGCACATTTGCCCCTGCCGACTTTGCTATCTTCGCATTATGGATAATAGTAGATGTTGAACCTGAGCCTGTAATGGCAATAAGGAGGTCTCCTCTCTCTATTCTGGGGGTGTTTACCTCCCCCACTATATATACCTCTTTTCCTATATGCATAAGTCTCATAGCAAAAAGTTTTCCAACTAATCCACTTCTACCGACTCCTGCTATAAATACTCTATCTGCACTATATATAGTATCTACCAACTCCTTAGTAGATATATTTGCACTCTCTATCTTCTTCTCAAGTAGATATATGAGGTTATTAACGCTGTTCATGACTCACCACCCTGAGCCATTTTAGATTTTATAGTTTTAGCCACTAAATTTGGATTTTCACTTCCTGTAATAGCTCCTCCAACAATCACAGTATATGGTTTCTCTGCAATGATGCTGTCTATATTATCAAGATTAATCCCACCTGCAACAAATAGTGGAGAGTTCAGTACCGATAACTCTTTTAGGTGAGCTAGTGGTGACTCCCCTCTATTCTGCTGGTCTATACCCGTATGTATCCCTAAATATATATCCCCCTCCATCAATATCTCTTTGGCTCTACCCATTTTGTCATCAACATTTATGAGGTCAACCATAACTTTTCCCCCATACCTCTTTGCACTTCTTATTGAGCCTCTGATGGTATCTATATCAGCTACACCCAAAACTGTAACAATATCGGCTCCAGCCTCAAAACAGAAGTTGGACTCATACTCCCCAACATCCATCGTTTTTAAATCTACTAAAATTGTTTTATCTGGAAACTTCTCTCTCATAACCCTTATAAGTTTCACACCTTCATGTTTAATTAGTGGTGTTCCTATCTCTATAATATCAATATGCTCAGCTGTCTCTTTAACTAATTTTAATGCCTCTTCTGTAGATAACATATCCAATGCTAGTTGTAGTTTCAAAATCTATCCTTATACTATATTCAATTGTCTATAAAAGTTAATCTAACATGTAGATAACTAACCGAGATTAGCCATGATGCACCACAACAAATAAGATGACATTGTATACAATTGTTAAATTATACAATATTTTGCTTAAAAATATTATAAAGATGGATATAATCCACCTTTATCTACCTAGTGTCCTATTGCTCTACCTAAGTTCCACATCGGCATAAATATTCCAAGTGCTAGAAGAAGAACCAATATAGCGATGAAGAATAGTAGTATCGGCTCTATATATGCAGTTAAGTTATCTATTATCTCTTGAAATCTACTATCATAATAGTCTGTAACCTTACCCAGCATGAGGTCTAACTGACCACTAGCCTCTCCAGCTCTAATCATCTGAAGTAGCATATTCTCAAAAATCTCGGTCTGCTCAAAGGCATCGGATAGAGAGATACCCCTAGATATATTTGAGTTTACAGTTAGGAGCTTCTGTTTGAGATATAGATTATCTACCATATCGACAGATGTATCTAGAGCCTCTGAGACGGGAATACCAGACTTTACAAGCTCATAGAATACAAGTGTATATCTGTGCATTGTGGAGAAGAATATAATCTTATTGATGAGGTAGAATTTTGGATGTATTAGAAGCTTATCAACCTTATATTTAAAATCTCTACTATTTTTATAGGTGTGTACAAAGAGAAATGTGGCTATAGCCATAAATCCGAGAACATATAGCCCATATTGGTTAAATAGCTCCTCCAAAAATAGTAGAATTTGGGTTGGAAGAGGAAGCTCAGCCTTAAATTTCTCAAATATAGCTTTAAATTCCGGCACAACGAACATAATTAATATAACAAATGCTATAGCCATAGCTACAAGTGTCATGAGTGGGGTTCGAATAGCCTTCTTAAACTTCTTCGTATTATCTCTAATGGTCTCCAGAATATCTGCCAATTTATGGTATGAGCTTGATAGGTTTCCAGTCTTCTCCCCCAGATGTGTCATGGCGAGAGCCACATGACCAAACTCATCTCTATATGGCTCAATTGAGTCTCCAATACCTTTACCTGCATTGATATCATTACTAATTGTACTATATATGCTCTTGAGCCGTCTATTTTCCATATTCTTTGCCACCTCATCAACAGCATCATGTATGGAGATACCTGCATCTGTCATAACGGCTATCTGACGAATTGATGCTATCTTATATGAGATATCTATCTTAGGCTTAAATGAACTCTTTATCCCATCTAAGATATCCATAACTCTAGATGCCATATCTGGTGATGTCTCTTCAGCCTTTACAACATTAAATCCCTTAAACTCCTGTTTAGCCTGACGTATAGCACTAATCTTACTTCTAGCCTTTAAAACCTCATAACTCCTCTTTCCTCTCCGTGTAAGCGTAATCTTATAGTAGTTCATATCTACCTAGCCACCCTTAAAATCTCTTCTAGGGATGTTATACCCTGAAGAGCTTTAGAGATGCCATCTTGAAGCATAGTCTTAAAGCCCTCTCTAAATGCCTCCTCTCTCAACTCATCTCTAGATGCACCATTAGCTATCATCGTAGATAGCTTATCCGATATCAGTAGAACCTCACATATCATCTCACGTCCAGAGTAGCCACTATTATTACATACTGCACACCCTTTACCTCTATATAGGGTGGCATCCTCAGGTATATAGTTCGATAGCTCCTTTATACTATCTCGATTTACACTATCATCTACAACCTTACAGGCTTGACATATCTTACGCACTAGCCTCTGCCCCTGTATACCTATAACTGCTCCTGCTAGTAGATAATCCTCTATCCCCATATCCTGCATTCTATTTATTGCCGATACTGCATCATTTGTGTGGAGTGTAGAGAGGACTAGATGTCCAGTTAATGCAGCCTCAATTGCAATTCTTAGTGTCTCTTGGTCTCTAATCTCCCCAACCATTATCTTATCGGGATCCTGTCTAAGGATTGAACGGAGAGCTGCAGAGAATGTAAGCCCACTATTTGTACTGACCTGAACCTGCTGAATTCCAGCCATCTGATACTCTACGGGGTCCTCTACCGTTATAATTTTATCTTTCACATCTATAATGGCATTTAATGCCCCATATAGTGTTGTGGTCTTACCACTCCCTGTAGGTCCTGTAACCAACATTATCCCATATGGAGAGCTTATCCCCTTTGTGAACCTCCTATAGGCATCTGCATTCATACCTGCATCTTCAAGCTTCACAAGGGCTTTAGATTTATCCAATATTCTGAGAACTATGGACTCTCCAAATATTGTGGGTAGGGTTGAAACCCTAAAGTCAAAAACCCTATTATCTATATTCCTTGTAAATCTCCCATCTTGAGGCTTTCTCTTCTCTGCAATATCTAGATTTGATAGGAGCTTCATTCTAGAGTTTAGTGGACCAAAAATTATCCCCTCTAGCTTGAAGAACTCCTGTAGCATACCATCAATTCTATATCTAACTAGACAGTGTTTCTCCGTAGCCTCGATATGTATATCACTAGCCTTAGCCTCTATAGCAGTTATCAATATTAGCTCTATGAGCTTCAATACGGCAGGGGAGTCCTTCTCATCTAACACTTCAGCCCCATCTGTTAAATCGTGTTTTATCTCCTTAGAGAAGCTCTTCACATCATCACTTATCTTGAGCCTCTGTAACTCTTTCCGTATCATATTACCCTTTGCCACGGCGATTGTCATAATCTTTCCATGGAAGAACCTCTCAATTGCCCCTTTCGCCTCAAAGTCTGCCGGATTCTCAAATGCTACTACAACCCTCATATTCTCATCTGTATAGAGAGGAAGAACATTATACTTTATCAACTGTTTTATAGGTAGCCTCTCCAGTAGCTTATAGTCTATATCGACACTGTTTATATCTACATACTCTATACCCATATTTTTCGCTATCTTCTTTAGAACCCTTACGGTATCTATACCGACAACGCTATCAAGCTCCTCTATATCAAAGTTCTTAATTCTAAGCTCCCCAATTAGAGCCTCATCCAGCCTATCAGGACTCAATATCTTCACCTTGATGAGGTTCTCTATAGTTACTCTATTCTCTCCAAATTTTTTTATAAATAGATTTAATTTTGACTCATCTATAGCTCCTCTTCTGATGAGGGCATCTATAACTCTTTTTAGAATAAAATCCATATTTAATATATCCTCCTAATTATAAATGTATCTTTTTAAAAATTTTCTATCTTTATATATATCTACCACCATTCTATCTCTACTATCTATATATAGTTGATACTCCCTATCCCCATCCTCCATACGATATCTCCCATTATCCTCTGAATACTTATGCTCCACAAATAGATTAAAAATTTTAGATATAAAAAAGTTTGTTTTTGGAAGTTTCAGCTCACCAAGCTCTCGCTTATCGACTATCGCCTGTCTTAAGAGCTGTTTCTGGAGCAGTATCGTCCCAAAATAACTTGCATTCTGTCGAGACTCCTTACTCTTTTTTAATAGAACCATAGGTTTTGCTATCTCATCTATCCTATCTGTCTCAAGGCAGTTAAGCCCATATAGAGTCTGAAAGCTCTCACTCTTAAGATAGTTTCTATATAGCCTCTTCGCAAGTCTACATCCACTCTCATACTCCTGCTTCTCATATAGCTTATATAATTTAGATAGATTTCCAGATATGAGGGGTATTGATAGTAAAATTATTAAGAGATATCTCACTTCTATATACTCTCCGTCTTCATCTTCTCAATTAGCTCCTTTGCTCTTTGAGATTTACTTTTTCTATAATATGTAATTAGAATCTTTAACGCCTCCCTCCTATCCCCCATCATCTCTTTAGATTTTGCAAATAGTAACCAACTCTCCTCCAGAGAGCTATCTATACTATTAGCCTTTAATGCCCACTCCTCAGATTTCTGGTAGTTACCAGCTCTAAAGTATGCCTTTGCTATCAATATCGCATCTCTAGGATTTTTTAACTTAAAGAACTTCTCCTGCATTATCTGCATATAGTTATTTGATGTCATCTCTATTGCAATCTTTGATGGCTCTCTATGCCTCTTTAAATCCACAACCCTACTGACCTTTACCCTCTTTACTCTATGGGGCTTCTCCGGTACTATATGCTCCCTGTTGCTATCTCTTCTAACCCTCACTACACTCTTCTGTCTATGGCTCTCCTTACGCTCAATCTCCTCATCAATAATTGGGACTATTGGTCTTAGTAGTAGCTCCTCCCTTTTTTTCCCTTTCTCAACCTCAACACCACTCCTATTCCTATCAACATCCTCTATACTCTTACTATCAACTGATAATGAGCTATTTCTATCACTAATTGACCTCTCTATCCTCTCTTTAGGAGCAATATTCTGATTTAAATCCAATTTAAATAGTATATAGTATCCCCCATATATTAGAGTGACCAGTAGCGATATAAGAGATGAAATAAATATGAAGTTCTTACTCTTATACTTTAGCCACTTTA
>JAADDP010000139.1 GCA_013153825.1 Campylobacterota bacterium | reverse complement strand
CTTATAACAATTTGAATTATAAACTCCTTTTTTATCAAAAAGCTGAATGTTTATATATATTTTTATACATACTATTATAAACATAAAAATATTAGAAAGGTTATTAAAGAGATAATTTCTTGTGTAAAATAGTGCCATTATACAATTTTTTATAAATATTTCAAATAATTTTAATAAGGTTTTTGTATCGAAATGTAGCATTTTTATATACTCTTCTAATCATTTTGATATTAGGTATCTGCTTCACATATTTTATAATATAATAAGGTTTGGCATGGGCTAAACTCCAAGATTGTAGACCAATTTAGTTGGTTCAGGGGAAGGATATAGCCTTATGACATAAAGAGGAAAGGATATTGTGCTATGAGTATGATGAGAGAGGCTACGCCTAAATCTTACAGAATGCTTGTGATGAATACATTGGCATTTACTGTGGCTTTTGCTGCTTGGATGCTAAATGGGGTATTAATCACTTTTTTGGTCTCAAATGGAGTCTATAACTGGTCTGCAGTTGAGATGGGAACTCTAATTGGAATTCCAGTCTTAACAGGAGCTCTATTTAGATTACCTATGGGTATCTTAACAGATAAGTTTGGAGGTAAACCTGTATTTACGGTAAACCTACTAATTGCTGCGTTGGGGATGTTCCTACTATCAAAGGCTGAGAGCCATACAGATTTTGTAATAGCTTCACTACTATTTGGTACTGTTGGGGCTACATTTGCAGTTGGAATCGCATTTACATCGGTATGGTTTCCAAAAGAGAGACAGGGGCTAGCACTTGGAATTTTTGGAGCTGGAAATGCTGGAGCAGCGGCAACTACACTATTTGCACCAACACTATTAAAAGATTTAGTGGCAGATGGAAATATGGATGCTTGGAGAGAACTCCCATTGATGTATGCTGGGATGCTAGTTGGTATGGCTATTATCTTCTTCCTATTGACAGTCAATAAGAAGCCAGATAGCTCTGGAAGAACCCTTGGGCAGATGTTGAGACCACTTAAGAATATTGTGGTTTGGCGTTTAGGTATGTACTACTTTATAGTGTTTGGTCTATTCATAGCATTCTCGCAGTGGCTAGTTCCATACTTTGTAAATGTTTACGCTCTTCCACTTGTAACAGCTGGTCTATTTGCTGCAGCGTTTAGTTTCCCATCAGGGGTAATTAGAGCTTTAGGTGGATACTTCAGTGATAAGTTTGGTGGAAAGACGGTAACATTCTGGGTATTTGTGACAGCTATTGTAATTAGTGCAATGTTAATGATTCCAAAAATGGTGATAGAGTCTCCAGGTAAAGGGGTACTTGCAAAATTACCAGGGACTGTTACAAAGGTTACGGAGAATACAGTTGAGGTTACAAATCCTAAAGCTGGTGTAAAAGTTTACCACTACACTCCAAAAGTTGGAGATATCGACCCAGATACAAAAGATATTCTACTTCTACCTAAGAAAGAGGTTTTACAAGAGCCTGTCGTTAAAGTTGGTGATGAAGTTAATAAGAAACAGCTACTTGTCAAGGGTACAACAAAGATATTCTTCCAAGCAAATGTTTGGGTATTTGGTATCTTGGCTGTAATTGTTGGAGCAATATGGGGAATTGGGAAGGCATCAGTCTACAAGCTAATCCCAGAGTACTATCCACAAGAGGTTGGAGTTGTCGGTGGAATTGTTGGAGTTCTTGGAGGACTTGGAGGATTTATCTCTCCAATTATCTTCGGATGGCTACTTGAACTCACAGGGCTGTGGTCCAGTGCATGGATGTTTGTTCTAGCCGTCACACTATTTGCTTTTGTACTTCTAACAAATGCAATGAATAACCCTAACGCTCCTAGATAATCTAGATAAATTTAACTCTAACTGAGATTAATCTCAGTTAGAACTACTCACCATAAACCTTATTAAGCTTATTTAAATATAATTTGTTAAAAATATTGTTAGGAGATTTTACTATGGGATTGAAATCTGATAGTTGGATAAGAGACAAGGCTCAAAAGGAGGGAATAATAACCCCATTCTGTGATGAGTTGGTGAGTAGAGGTGTAATATCGTACGGCTTAAGCTCATACGGATATGATATCAGAATTAGTGATGAGTTTAAGATATTTACAAATATAAACTCTCAAATTGTTGACCCTAAGGATTTCAATGATAGTAATGTCGTAGATTTTAAGGGTGATGTCTGCATTATTCCTCCAAACTCATTCGCTTTAGGTAGAACCGTTGAGTATTTCAAGATGCCTATAGATACACTAGCTCTATGTTTAGGAAAGAGTACCTATGCTAGATGTGGTATTATTGTAAACGTTACTCCATTTGAGCCTGGTTTCGAGGGGCATATAACTGTAGAGATATCAAATACAACGCCACTTCCAGCCAAAATATATGCCAATGAGGGTATTGCTCAAGTTCTATTTTTTGAGGGTGATGAGGTTTGTGAGGTAAACTATAGAGATAGAAAGGGGAAGTACCAGAAGCAGAGAGGAATTACCCTTCCTAGGATTTTAAAATCCAATTAAGATTATTACTATATAATAATATATAACACTTTTGAAAGGGGAACAGAATGGGACTATTTGATTTTAGCTCCGATATGGAGAGTAGTAATATAATAGATGATGAGAGTAGTGATATTGATATTGAATCGACTATTAGAGATAGGGTGGAGGAGAGTTTTCAAGAGCTTCCTATCGATGGGCTGGTGGTTGAGGTCAATGGTAGCAGTGTCAATATTGCGGGTTTAGCAAAAAATTATGAGACTAGAGATAGAGCTTTGGAGATAGCAAGAAGTATTGATGGGGTCTCCGAGGTTGATGTTGAGCAGTTGATAGTTCAAGAAGAGTTAAATGAGGATGAGGAGATAGATATTCCTGAAGAGGTATTCTATACAATAGAGGAGGGAGATACTCTATGGGCTATAGCTGAAAAGTTCTATGGCGATGGAGCTATGTATAGAAAAATTGTTGAAGCTAATAGAGATATTATAGAGAATGAAAATCTCATATATCCAGGAGAGACAATTAGAATTCCATGATTTAAAATGGTGCGTCGAGCGGGACTTGAACCCGCACGAGCTTGGCTCACTACCCCCTCAAGATAGCGTGTCTACCAATTCCACCACCGACGCATAAAGAAGAGTGTATGAAATTATACAGATAAAAGCTTATCTGCACTTTAAGACCCCCAATTTAATGAGGGTTTAGGGTTAAAAACTATATGAATGGATTTGCATATAGTGCAATTAGAGCAATTACAAGTGTATAGATAACCTGTGCCTCTATCATCGCCAATGCAATAAACATGGTCGTCATAAGCTTTCCACCAAGACCTGGATTTCTAGCAGTTCCTGCAATTGTAGCTGCAGCAGTGTGACCCATACCTATAGCACCACCAAGAGCTGCAAGACCTAAACCTACACCAGCAGCAACAACAGAGTAAGCCTTAATCATAGACTCTCCCTCACCAGCAAAAGCAAATGCACCTAAAGCTATAAAAAGTAGAAAAAACTTTTTCATCAATTATCCTTTTTAAGATTTTAAATTGCCCATAGAGTCCGTTCGGCTTGCGTAAACACCCAAAATATCGAGTGCCAATGGTCACATAAATGCAAACCATTTCCCTACTTATCACTCTACAAAACGTGAAAATTATAGCTAAGCTAAAGTTTAATTGATATTAAAATCACTTTTTTTCAAAAAAAATATAGGAAAAGAGAATTTTATCTACACTATTCTATAAAACTCATCTTCACTTAAAATCTCAATACCCAACTCTTTAGCCCTTTTGAGTTTACTACCAGCCTTCTCCCCAGCAATTAAGATATCACTATTTTTTGTTACCTGACTTAAAACCTTTGCTCCAAGAGTCTCCAATCTCCTTTTAACTACCCCTCTAGCCTCTCTCATCTTTCCAGTTAAGACAATATTTTTTCCACTAAAGTAGCCTCCTACCGGCTCTTCCTGCTCCTCTCTCTCCATATATTGAATATCTAAAGTATCTAGTAGCTTGTCTATGGAGTCTCTATTGACTCTAACAAACTCCAGATAGCTATCTGCCATCCTCTCTCCAAACCCATCAATCTCCAGTAGTTCATCCTTTGAGACATCTAGAAACTTAACTCCAAACTTTTCTGCAATCTGACTACTCGCTACAGCTCCTATATGCTCAATCCCTAAGGCGTTAATAAAGTGTGCCGAGTCTCTTTTTCTGCTCTTTTCTATTGCTTCTAATAGATTTTTGGCTCTCTTCTCTTTAAACCCCTCTAGGTCTATTAAATCTTCAAGTTTTAGGGAGTATAAATCTAAAATATTTTTTATTTTTCCATTTTCTACCAAAAGAGATACGGTAGAGCTACTAAGCCCTCTTATATCCATAGACTCTTTTTGTGTAAAATAGATAATTGAGTTTACAACTCTATCTGGACACCCTAAATTTTGACACTTTATTAAAATCCCCTCATCCAAGATTCTGCTCTTACAGGTTGGGCAGATTTCAGGTCTTTTAATCTCCTTTTCACTCCCATCTCTTCTACCCTTTAAGACCTTTGTAATTTTTGGGATTACATCTCCAGAGCGAATAACAATTACTCTATCTCCAAGCTTTAGCTCAAGCCTCTCTATCTCATTGTAGTTATGAAGAGTAACTCTTCTTATAACTGCTCCATTTAAATTTACAGGTTCAATCTCTGCAACAGGGGTTATTACTCCAGTTCTACCAACTTGAGGGGTAATTTCTAAAACTCTGCTCACCTTCTCTACTGCCGGAAACTTATAGGCACAGATATATTTTGGAAACTTTTGAGTATAACCTAGAGACTCCCCCTTCTCTATATCATCAACCTTTATGACAACCCCATCCATCTCGACATCGATAGAGTCTCTATTCTGAAGCAAAAGGTTATAAAACCTCTCCACCTCATCAATATCTGAACAGACCCTTCTATATGGTGGTTCTCTAAATCCAAGTGAGTATATATACTCCATCAACTCAGATAAACTATTAAAATCTAGGCTACTTTCTCCAACTCCCCAAGGAAAAAACATGAGTCGCCGTTTAGCAGTAACTCTACTGTCCAACTGTCTTAGACTTCCAGCAGATGCGTTTCTAGGGTTTGCAAATGGCTCCCTCTCCTCCATTAACCTATCTCTATTTATCTCTTCAAAGTCACTCTTTAAGATTACAACCTCACCTCTAATCTCAATTAACCCCTCATGGTCTATATTGAGAGGGATAGATTTTATGGTCTTCGCATTTGCTGTAATACTCTCCCCTATCTTACCATCTCCTCTACTTATAGCCTCTTTTAGCTCACCATTCTCATATATCAGATTTAGACTTGCACCATCAAATTTCGGCTCACAAAAGAGTTTAACCTCTCCAATATTTTTATATATTCTCTCTATCCACTCTTTTAACTCTCCACTGCTGAAAATATCCTCCATACTCCACATAGGCTTAATGTGAGAAGCCTTTTTAAACTCCTCTCTAACCTCTCCTCCAACCCTCTTTGTTGGGGAGTTTGAAGCAATTTTATCTGGATTCTCTTTTTCAAATTTTAATATCTCATGATAGAGCCTATCATACTCCTCATCACTAGCTATGGGATTATCATCGACATAGTAGGCTCTTGCCCATAAATTTAATCTCTTTACACTCTCTAAATAGTCTATATATTCCATGGCTTACAGTATATATCTTGTTGTATCTTCACTCTCTATGAGCTTCTCAAGTTTACTATCTATCAGCTCCACATCTATAATATACTCCTCTCCAGCATACTCATCTGCACTGAAGCTGATATCCTCCACTATCTTCTCCATAACGGTGTGGAGTCTTCTAGCCCCAATATCCTCCGTCTTCTCATTTGCGAGGGCTGAGTAGTCGGCAATCTTGCGTAAAGCATCCTCTCCAAATTTTAACTCAACACCCTCAACTGCCAAGAGTGCCTCATACTGCTTTATGAGAGAGTTCTTAGGCTCTGTCAATATTCTATATAGAGCCTCACTATCTAGACTGTTGAGTTCAACCCTGAGAGGAAATCTACCTTGAAGCTCTGGAATGAGGTCACTTGGTCTACTTAGATGGAAAGCTCCTGCAGATATAAATAGGATATGGTCGGTCTTTACTGCACCCACTCTTGTATTTACTGTTGACCCTTCAACAATCGGTAGAAGGTCTCTCTGTACACCCTCTTTACTTGGGTCTTGGCGAGAGTTTGAGTTTGCTGGAACTGCAATCTTATCTATCTCATCTATAAATACAATTCCACCCTCCTCAATCTTCTTAACTGCCAACTCCTTTAGTTTATCCTCATCGAACAGCTCACTACTAGCCTCTTGAGCCAATATCTCTCTAGCCTCTTTGACGCTAACCTCTTTCTTTTTTCCACCCTTATTTATTCCACTTATCACCTTTATGATTGACTCCTGTACATTTGCCATCTCTGGGGGAATATTTCCTGAACTTGATATATCTAGGGATGGAGATGGGAGTTCAACCTCTATCTTTAGGTGGTCAAGCTTTCCATCTCTCAACCTATCTCTCATCTTATTGAATGATATCTCATAATCTTTAAGTTTCTGTTCACTGGCACCCTGAGGGAGTGGAGGGAGAAGCTTCTCAATAATCTTTCTCTCTATATACTCCTCAATCTTATCCCTATTTAGCTCACTCTGCTCCTCTCTAACTAAGTTTAGTGCATTAATTGCTAAATCTCTTATCATACTCTCAACATCTCTTCCGACAAATCCAACTTCGGTATATTTACTAGCCTCCACCTTTATAAAAGGTAGTCTCATCATCTTGGAGAGTCTTCTAGCAATTTCAGTCTTACCAACCCCAGTATTCCCAATCATCAATATATTTTTGGGCATAACATCCTGTTGAAGTTCTGGAGATAGTTGCATTCTTCTATATCTATTTCTGAGAGCCACTGCTATTGTCTTCTTGGCATCTCTCTGTCCAATCACATATCTATCTAGAAATGAGACAATCTCTTTTGGGGTAAGATTATTATTTATATTACTCAAGTTATAGCTCCAATATTTTAATATTTCTATTTGTGTATATACACAGCTCACCTGCAATATTTAGACTCTCCTCCACCAACTCCCTTGGAGTCAAATTTGAGTGTCTATCTAAAGCTCTAGCTGATGAGAGTGCATAGTTGCCACCACTTCCAATTGAGGCAATCTTTCCATCCTCCGGCTCAACTACATCCCCCGTACCAGATAGTATAAATATGTTCTCTCTATTGAGGACAAGCATCATAGCCTCTAGCTGTCTGAGATGTTTATCTTTTCTCCACATCTTAGAGAACTCTATAACCGACTTTAAAAGGTTGCCCCTCTTCTCCTCTAGGATAGACTCAAACATATCAAATAGGTTGAAAGCATCTGCTGTACTTCCTGCAAATCCTGCTAGAATCTTACCCTTGTGTAGTGGACGAATTTTTGTGGCATTTCCCTTTAGAATTGTATCTCCAAATGTGACCTGCCCATCACCCCCAATCACTGCACTACTATCTGTTCTATATGCAAGTATAGTGGTAGCCTTAAACACTTTATCTACTCTCCTACAACTTCAATCTTAACTTTTGCGTGAATTCCATACTTAAACTTTATATCTATGGTAAATTCACCTACACTCTTTATACTCTTCTTCAGCTCAATATCTCTCTTATCTATCTCTACCCCTATCTGCTCTCTTATAGCTTTTGCTATATCATCTTTTTTAACAGAACCTTTTATCCCTACAGGAGCTAACTTCTTCTTAATTTTAACTCTACTACTCTCTAAAAGCCTCTTCTCTCTATTATATCTCTCAATCTCTTCCTCTCTTCTTCTCTCCATCTCAATCTGCTCCCGTCGCCACTCCTCAATTATCTTATCAGTAGCCACCTTTGCTAAATTTCTAGGAACCAAAAAATTTAGAGCATAACCATCCTTAACCTCTTTTATATCTCCCTTTTTACCTAAATTTCGGACATCTTGAGTTAAAAGTACTCTCATATCTATCTCCTTATCTTATAAATCTTTACTAATTTCTACTATTTTTAGAATTTATAATTTTAG
>JAADDP010000092.1 GCA_013153825.1 Campylobacterota bacterium | reverse complement strand
GCTATTATAGTGGCAGTTGATAGAATTTTAGATATGGCTAGGACTGGACTAAATGTAACTTCAGATTTAGTTGTTACTAAGATTGTAGATAGAGGAGTGGAGGGGTGAAGCTAAAAGATATCTATGATATCCTCAATAGGATATCCCCATTTGAGCTACAGGAGAGGTGGGATAACTCAGGATTGATTATTGGGGAGCTAGATAGAGATATTAAAGATATATACATATCACTTGAGGTTACGAGAGATGCTCTACTAAACTCTCCAGAGAACTCTCTATTTATAGTTCACCATCCTCTAATATTCTCTCCTCAAAAGAGTCTCAACTTCTCCCGATACCCATCAAATCTAATTGAGATAATGGTTAGAAGGGGGCAATCTCTAATTGCACTCCACACAAATTTTGATAAGAGCCACCTAAATAGATATCTCTTCGAGAATGTTTTAGGCTTTAGAGATGAGCTAAATAGAGATTTTGTAGCAGGTTGTAGAGTGGAAATGTCAGGTAGAGAGTTAATATCTAGAGTAAAGTCTAAACTAAATATCAAATCATTAAGAGTTGTATATCCAAAAGATAGTATAGGCTCTATAGCCATGACGACAGGGAGTGGAGCATCTCTCATCGATACCGTTGAGTCCGACTGCTTTTTAACTGGAGATATTAGGTATCATGATGCCATGAATGCCATAAGTAGAGGTCTAATGCTCATTGACATTGGACACTATGAGAGTGAGATATTTTTCTCTCATATACTAAAAGATGAGTTGGAAAATTTAGAAGTTTCTGCTATAATTTGCGAACTAAAAAATCCATTTGAGATAGTTTAAATACTGCAAAAATTCTGCAAAACCCCAAAGGATAAAGATTGAACAGACATTTAGAAGAGTTAATTGAGTTATCAAAACTAGATAGAGCTATAGATGACTTTAATCCCGTGGTAGAGAAACTCCAGAGTAAGCTGGATAGAAAGAGGGATAAGAAGGAGGAGATTGAGAAGCTTAAGCTAGATTTGGAAGCTACTATTCAGGAGACAAAGGTAAAAATATCCTCATTTGAGTCTCAAATTAAGGTTTTAAAAGAGCAGTTGAATAGCAGTGCAAAGAGAGAGAAGCTTGTTAAGAGTGAGAAGGAGCTAAAGGCTCTTAGGACGGAGAGTGAACTTGCAAAAGAGGGTATATCTAATATTAATGAGGAGATAGATAGATTAAATATCCTGCTAGATAGTCAAGAGGATAAGCTGGAGGATTTAGAGAAGAAGCTAAAAAAGGCTAGAGATGATTTTGAGAAGTTCTATAGCGAATATATGGATAGAATGGAGCGTATAGAGAAGCAGAGAAGAGAGCTTTTTTTAAAGAGAGAGACAAAGATTAGAACAATAGACCAGAAAGTTTTAGCATTCTATGAGAAGATTAGAAGATGGAGTAAAAATAGTGCAGTTGTCCCTGTAAGAAAACAGGCATGTTATGGATGCTATATGAAGTTAAATGACTCCTCATATGCAGAGGTTATAAGGGCTGAAGAGATATGTACATGCCACCACTGTGGTAGAATACTATACAGTGCAGAGGCTTAGTTGAGTAGAATTTTTTTTTTTACCTTCTATACAATTTTTATCGGGATACTATATATCCTCTCTATCCCTATTCTCATACTAATATCAAATATAAAACTTAAATATAGAGAGTCTATAAAGGCTAGATTTTTTCTGAAAGATAATCCTCCCCTTAGAGCTGGAGGGGTATGGTTTCATACATGTAGCTATGGTGAAGCTAGAGCAGTATTCCCAATTATGGATAGACTTCCGAAGAGCATATTGAGAGCCACAACGACTACTGAGACGGGCTATAGGGCTATATCGGAAAAGATACCAAACTCAAGTCGATATCTACCATTTGAACCACTCCTACTATACTGGATAAGAAATCAGAAGGTTCTAGTCGTTGCAGAGGCTGAATTATGGTATCTGCTATTTCTTATAGCAAAGAGGAGAGGGGCTAAGAGTATTCTTATCAACGCTAGAATCAGCAGTAGGTCTTTTCCAAAATATAGAATGTTCCATTGGTTATATAGAAGAGTTTTTGAGAATATTGATGAGGTATATGCTCAGACGGATATAGATAGAGATAGACTTAAGATATTGGGAGCTAAGAATATTGAGGTTATAGGAAATATAAAACTATTTGATATCCCAAAGCCTACAAGAGAGCTATCTAAACCCAAAAAGTTACTCATATGTGCTGGAAGTACTCATGAGGGTGAAGAGAGAGTTGTCTTGGAGGCTTTTATCAAGTTTCATAGGGTATATGGTAGGGGAAGATTGGTAATTGCCCCTAGACACCCTGAGAGGTTTGATAGTGTCTTAAAACTTGTTGAGGAGGTAGCGGGAGAGAACCATCTAAGTTGGCATAGGTTTTCTGAAAATGAGGCATTTAACTCAGATATTGTTGTTGTAGATATGTTGGGGGAGCTTATAAATATATATGCGATTAGTGATATTGTGGTGCTTGGTGGGGCATTTGAACCTCATGGAGGACACAACTTTGCAGAACCTGCACAGTTTGAGATACCCATAATATCTGGAGAGTACTACTTTAATCAGATAGATATATTCAATATGGTTGATGGTGTTGAGATTACACCAAAAGAGGGGTTAGCTGAGAAGCTTTTAGGGTATGAGAGTCTAAAGAGGGCAAAGATTATCAAGAGGACAGATATTGAGCCCATTTTAAAATCGATAGAGGGAGAGTTGAGTTATGGAAAAGGCTTATAAGTTATTGGCGAGTCAGAGAGAGATTTCAAACAAGAGGGCGAAAGAGCTTATCGATAGTGGTTTAGTCTATGTTGGTGATAAGAGGGTTAAGATTGCTAGAGCTTTGATGGATGAAGATACAAAATTTAGGGTGGAGAAGATTGAAGATATAGAGGTTATATATGAGGATAGAACCATTATGGCTGTAAATAAACCTGCCCTAATTGATAGCTATAGTGTAGCCGATTTTATAGGCGATGATTACCGTTTAATACATAGACTCGATAGAGAGACAACAGGTGTTCTACTACTAGCAAAGGGGAGAGATTTTCTAGAGAAGGCTATCGATGAGTTCAAAAATAGAAGGGTAAAGAAGAGATATCTGGCTTGGGTTGAAGGTATATTTTTTGAGGAGATTAAGATAGATAAGCCAATATCTACATATAAAAGGGGGGGTAAATCATTCTCAAAGATAGATAAGAGAGGTGGGAGAGAAGCTATTACGGTTGTGAAACCACTATACATTCAGGGGAAAAAGTCAAAGGTTGAGATTGAGATTGAGACTGGAAGAACACACCAAATTAGGGTTCACCTATCATCTATTGGGCATCCAGTTGTTGGAGATGAGAGATATGGCTCTCCAACAAAGACAAAAAGAACCCTACTTCACTCAAAATCTATATCGATATTTAACTACACTTTTGAGGCGAGAGAGCCAAAGGATATTTTAAAGTATAAGTAATTTTTTAACTTTTTTTAACTATTATTATTTTATAATGTATGTATACAAACTGTTTAATAGGGGGTTACCATGCATATATTAAATATAATAGTTCTATTTCTAGTTTACAGCTTAACTGTTTCTGGAGATAGTTTAATAGATAAGGCTAAACGGAGTGGACTTATACCAATTCCAAATAGTGCAGATGAGCTTTTAAAGATGATTGACCCTGATAAGATGTTGACTCCAGAGAGGATAGAGCTTGGAAAGATGCTATACTTTGACCCTAGACTTTCTAAAAGCTCCAAGATATCATGCAATTGGTGTCACAACTTAGCACTCGGTGGAGTTGATGGTGTATCAAAGTCTATAGGTGACCACTGGAATGGAAACCCAAACCATCTAAACTCTCCTACTGTATATAATGCCGTATTCTTCAAAAGACAATTTTGGGATGGGAGAGCAAAGAGTTTAGAGGAGCAGATTAAGGGACCTCTTCTAGCTCCATTTGAGATGGCATCTACAGAGAAGCTTCTAGTAGATAGAATTGAGTCAATTCCAGAGTATGTAAAGCTATTTAGGGAGGCTTATGGGGATGGGATGAAGATAGATTTAAAGAGTATAGCCTTAACCATATCACTATTTGAGAGGACTCTAATAACCCCATCTAGATATGATAAATTTCTGCATGGAGATGAGAATGCACTAAGTGAAAAGGAGAAGATTGGACTCGATACTTTTATAGATAAGGGGTGTGTAATTTGCCACAATGGGGTTGCTTTAGGTGGAGATATGCAACCATTTGAGCTACGTTCAAAATATAAACATAGAGATGTTGGAGGTTTTCATGGAAATGGAAAGAGGTTAATGAAGGTTCCAACATTGAGAAATATTACAGACACAGCACCATATTTTCACAATGGTATGATATGGTCTCTTCGAGATGCAGTTAAAGAGATGAGTAATGTTCAGGTTGCCTATAAAGTGGAATTTACCGACGAGAAGGGGGGACGTCAAATTAAGGTAAATATTATACCTATAAATTTAACAGATGAAGATGTAGATAATATTGTAGCGTTCTTCCACTCTCTGGAGGGTGTAAAACCTACAATTGAGTATCCACAACTTCCTAAATATAGAGACTAATCCCTACTAGCTGTAAACTGGGCATAATAGATGCTCCCATCGGAGAATGTATTTACAGTTAACTTTGAAAATCTCTCTAGATATGCCCAGAAGTCATCTTTCAGCTCTTGAGGTATATCCACCTCTCTAAGAGCCTCCTCCATACAGCCTAGCCACTCATATCTAGCTTTCTCGGTGATGGAGAAGTCATCATGAAGCCTTACCATATACTCATTCAGATTCATACCATCAGCCTCTGTGTAGACCTCCGGCCCTCCACAAATCTGTATAAAAAATCTGGTGTTCTTCTCCTTAACCTCATCAAACTCCTCTCTATCTTGAGGGAAAAAGTGGGCAATATCACTCTCATATATAATATCATAGAAGTTATACATCAACCTCTTCATCCCCTCTTCTCCACCGATAGCCTCATAGAATTTTGGGTCTGGCTCTTTAAACTCTACCCTCTCACCCTTTATAACCTTAGAAACATCATACATATATCACCTTTTATAGTTAATTCTAAATAATAACAAATCTAAATTAAATTTATATTAATAGGCTAGTCACAGAATCTATTTAGCAGGTCACTATAGCTATCTATCCTTCTATCTCTGAAGAATGGCCATATATCTCTAACCTCCTTAACTCTAGCCATATCTATATCTGCATAGAGGATTGTCTCATTGACCCTATCTGCCTCTGCTATAATATCACCTTGAGGGTCACATACGAAGGAGTTCCCCCAAAATCTTATCCCATCTAAAACACCACTCCTATCTGGTTCAAATCCAACTCTATTACATGATAGTACAAACAGACCATTTGCTATTGCATGAGACCTCTGAATTGTTATCCAACTATCCAGCTGTCTCCTCTTCTCCTCCTCCCCATCGCCATCAAACCACCCAATTGCCGTAGGGTATATAATTATATCTGCCCCATTTAGAGCCATAGCCCTAGATGCCTCTGGAAACCACTGATCCCAACATATTAAGACCCCAAGCTTTCCGATAGATGTCTCTATAGGTTTAAAGCCTAAATCTCCCTCGGTAAAATAGAATTTTTCATAGAACCCTGGGTCATCTGGAATGTGCATCTTTCTATATTTTCCAGCTAGAGTTCCATCACTATCGAAGACAACGGCACTATTATGGTATATACCTGCTGTCCTCTCCTCAAATAGAGATGTCACTAAGACGACTCTACTCTCTCTCGCCACGTTTGACCAGAATTTCAAATCATCTTTAAATGTTGAGGCGTACTTAAAGTATTCAGTATTTTCAGATTGGCAGAAGTATTCACTCTGATGTAGCTCTTGTAGAACAACCAATTTAGCTCCACTATCTGATGCTCTCTCTACCGCTTTAAGTGTCTCTAAAACCATCTTCTCTTTACTATTATGGTACTTTTGTTGAATTAATGCTACTTTCATAATCAAATTTTAACATAAATATCTCTAAACTTTAAAGTACAAATTAATATTTAATTATATTGTTTATTATTAAATAATACTTGATATAAATGGTGCTATACTACTATATAGTTATGAGATAGAGAGGTCTATTATGTTAAGGATTATAATATCCTATGCCCTTTTTATACTAATTGTCGGCTGTGGAGATGCAATCATAAAAGACAGTAGAGCAGGAATAGAGTTTAATGAACCATCCAAAGAGAGTATTCTTGAGGCTATTAATAGAGTGAGGGGGAGAAGCGTAGATTGCCATGATGGATTTGGATTGAGAGATGCAGTAGCTCCACTAGTGTGGAGTGAACAACTATATAGGTCTGCATATAGACAGAGTCTAGATTTAGCAACTAGTGACACATTTAGCCATCTAGGCTCTGGCACGGAGTATGATGCTACAGGGAGAGTCAAGGGTAGAAGAAGCCTATTTTATGAGAGGATAGAGGATAGTGGTTATAGAGGGTACAATATAGTGGGAGAGAATATTGCAGGGGGGCATTACTCTCTGGAGGTTATGATGGAGGAGCTACTTAAGAGTCCAAAACATTGTGCCAATATTATGAATAGAGAGTTTAGAGAGGTTGGAGTGGCAATAGCAATAAACCCCGATAGTCAATATAAGATATACTGGACACAAGACTTTGGAGGATAGTTAAAGTATCTGCATTGTGGAGCAGTGGAGACTCCCCCCCTCAATTATTAATCTACTACACTCCACAGGTATAATCTCCCTATCTGGAAATAGACTCTTAAATATATCACCAGCCTCTCTATCCTCCTTAACGGAGTAGGTTGGATATATTACACTGCCTTTAGTAATTAGAAAATTTGCATATGTGGCAGGTAACCTCTTACCACTCTCAGGATGCCATTTTGGAGATGGCATAGGGAGTGGTATGAGTCTATATGAACCTCCATCTCTCATCCTAAAGCTCTCAAGTTGACCTCTCATTCTATTAAGCTCTTGGTAGTGTTCATCTTCCTCATCCCTACACTCAACATAACATATTGTATCTTCAGATATAAATCTAGCTAAAGTATCTATATGGCTATCTGTATCATCACCTGCAAGATATCCATAATCTAGCCATAGTACTCTGTCAACCCCAAATAGCTCTTTAAACTTCTCTTCAACTTCAACTTTACTTAAGCCCCCATTTCTATTTATATTACAGAGACATCTAGTTGTAGTTAATATCGTTCCAGCTCCATCACTATCTATACTACCACCCTCAAGTACAAAATCTACACTCTCTAGAGGGGTTGTACCCAGATATCCCATAGAGTGGAGTCTCCTATTTACCATATTATCTAGGGAGTATTCAAACTTACCACCCCAACCATTAAACTTAAAGTCTAGTAGCTTGACAGCACCACTCTCCAATATTGATATGTATCCATAATCTCTTGTCCATGTATCATTGGTATCAATCTCTATAAAAATCATATTGAAAGTTGAGCAGAATAGGGTTGATACCCTCTCCCTATTATCACAGATTATAAGAACTAAAGTTCTATATGCTATAGCTTGAGCTATTCTAATAAATGGACTTAATGCTCTATCCAAACCGATATCTGCCCAATCTGTCCCACTATGGGGAAATGCCATCATTACAGCTCTCTCTCCATACCACTCAGCAGGTAGGACTCTCATTAGCTCTCCTTATCTAAAAACTAAGCAAAATTATACACATTTTTTTTATTAAAATATCTATTCTTGGATTTTTGGGATTTGTTGTTAAAAGCACTTCTCTATTCTATAGTTTATTTATGTTGAAAATAATCATACTATTTTTTTTATTAAAAAAAGTATCTTTTTTGATATAATTTGCTCGAAAGCTCAAAGAAAACTCAACCTTATTGCTTTTGTAATTAAGATGAAGTTTTCTTTTATGAGATTGATAAAAATATTAGGAGTAAATTTTGAAGAGATATATTTTATTTTTTATAATTACACTATTACTACTACATGGGGAGAGCAGGATAGACCTATGGGGGGTAGATTTAGGGGAGATAGAAAAAGATAAGATTGATAGAGAAGAGAGTATAGAGGTTAAATTTGAAGAGGATTATGATATAGCACAGAGTAGAGCAGTAGAAGAGAATAGATATATATTTCTACTCATTACAGAGAAATCTTGTGGATGGTGCAGAA
>JAADDP010000140.1 GCA_013153825.1 Campylobacterota bacterium | reverse complement strand
TAAAAACAATTTATATTAATAGTTCTATTAACCTCTTTCTGTTAAAATAGTTAATACTTTATAATCAATATGTGAGGAATTTTTATGAGAAGAGTTATACTATCGACAGGAGCTATACTATCTTTAGCAGTCTCCGGAGGGGATATTGTAGATGTTGTAAATGATACTACAGGATTTGAAAATAGCGATGTGATAATGTCAAATATCGATGAGCTACAAGAGAGAGTTAGAGTACTTGAGAGCCAGAAAAGTGAAGTGGTGACAAAGATTGTAGAGAAGAGTAGCAATGAGAGTGGAGAGAAGCTACTAAAAAAGATAGAAGATTTAGAGAAGAAGATAAAAAAGCTCAACAAGAAGATAAACAAGGTTAGAGCCCATGATGCGTTTGATAATATAAAATTTAGTACAGACTTCAGAACAACAGTTGACACCATCAACTATAAGTTCCACGACTATAGTTTCAAGGGGAAAGATTGGTCGGGAACAGAGTCTAGTAATGATGCACTTATAACAAGTAGAATGTTACTGAATATGAAGTCATCTCCAAATGATAAGATATCATTTCAGGGACAGTTGGCTGCATACTACATATGGGGGGCACACCCATTTGCAGATGAAGATCCATCATTTAAAAGCTGGTCAGCATCATCTAAAGCTTCAGATACTCTACTCAGAGTTAGAAGAGCATATTTTGTATATAGTGATGAGGAGTTACCATACTCATTTAGTGTAGGAAGAAGACCAGCAAGTGATGGATTTCTAATTAACCATAGAGAGCAGGAGAAGGATGCCGGTTCACCTCTTGCACATATAACCAATATGGAGGTTGATGCAGCTATGGTTAAGATAAATAGTGGTAATTTAATTGATGGTTCATATCTTAAATTGATATATGGTAGGGCTCATGCTGGGGGTATGGAGAGCCTATATGACTCAAAGGGATATAGACCATATGCACAAGATGGTGGAGATGTAAATGAGAATGTTGACTTCTTTGTAGCCTTAGCATCGCTATATAATGATGGTCAATATAACCTAATGGCAGAACATGCAGTTATATTCAACACCAAGGGGGCTAGAGCTAATATACCGATAGGTGGTGAACTTCCAGATGGGGGACTTAATAAATCTCTAGATGCTGGAACTGCTCAACTTACAGCTCTATCTCTACAGATTGATGGTATTGGCGATGAGATAAGTGACTTTCTTGATGATACGATACTATTTGCATCTGTAGCACAGAGTCTATATCAACCTGATAGTGGAAAAGAGCTATTGGGTTCTACCGATGATGAGACCGGTAGCTCATATTGGGTAGGTATGACAATTCCAGATATGGTAACAAATAGTGGTAGATTTGGATTGGAGTATAACCATGGTTCAAAATATTGGACACCTATGACATGGGCAGAGGATAGCCCAACCGGTTCAAAGATAGCTGTTAGAGGAGATGCTTATGAGGCATATTGGAACTTCTATCTTATGGGGGAGAAGAGTCTTCCTGCACAGATTAGATATACTCATGTTCAGCACGACTATACTCCAAATATCAGATGTAGTGGTTGGGTAGCTCCAAAAGCTGTAGATATCGAATCGGATGATATTAGATTCTCAGTAAGTTATAAATATTAGATATGAGATACATAGTAATACTCATAATATACATAACAGTATCTTTTGGTAGCAGTGATGATAATCTAACTATTCATCACAACTATAGGAAGGCTCTAGAGAGTGCAAAGGAGAAGAATAGACCACTCTTTATACTATTTACAAAAGATGGGTGTAGATGGTGTGATAGGTTAAAAGATAATCTCATGAGTGTTGATGAGTTAAAGAGTGGACTTAAGAGTCAATTTATAGTTCTGTTTCTAAATAGAGATAGGGATAGCTATCCAAAAAAATTTAAGATTGATGCAGTACCTACAGTATTTATGGTTAGCCCCAAAGAGGAGATATTTACTGAAATTTTGGGATACCACTCTAAGCCTAGAGATTATACCAAGTGGTTTAACTATGTTAAGATAGAGATGGAGGAGTAAACCACCCTAACTTTTTGCTAACTTGGTTAAACTCCATATCTTATAGATGTTCCAGCACTATAGTTTGGAACATCATCATAACTGAATACAGCATAGTATTTATCTATCTTTGTAGAGCCATACACATCATATGTATAGTTATCCTTTCCAGCATACAGCTTTACGCCATCAAATGGATTACTAGGAGTTCTCCATCGATTTCTCACCACATAGTAACCTACTATATCACCACTTACCCTATCCCAAGTGAGTTTAACTCTACCTTTATGTATAGATACATTTAGATTTTTTGGAGATGGGGGTCTTCTTCTCTTCCTATCAATATAGTTTATCCTCAACTTCGCACTTGAGTCCCAATCTATTAAATGTCTCTTAATATCTACTGTAGTTGGGCGAATTATAAACTTCGCCTCCTTTCCAGCCTTTCGCTTCTCCTCAAGTGCCAATATCGAATAAGAGTCAAATATGAAACTGTGTCCCCTCTTCTTTCTCAGCTCCATTGAGCTAATCTCATACCCTATATACTCAATTCTCTCTCTATTTTTAATATCTTGATATGAGAACTCCTCCAAATCTATAAATTCAACGTTATATCTGACATTTGTCTCTCTCTTTATTATGGAGCTATTTTTTATCTCAATCCAAGCTTCTGTTATTGATATCCTATCCATATCTGGAAGCTCAGATAGGTCAAATGATAAAAATCCATATATCTTCTCACCATCTTTATCAAAGCCACAAGATACTCTCCCCTCTATAATATCATCTTCAGATATGGTCATTACATTTGAACTCTCAACCGTTATCTCCTTAGGAGGAGTTGTATATTTTATATCTATAGATGGTCTATAGTGTAGTCCTCCCCCCTGAGTCCCATACCCCAAATCGAAAACCATAATCTGGGAGTCTCTACCTCTAGGTAGCTTAGTTGGTCCAGATATCTTAAATATAACCTCTCCTCTCTCTATCTGCTCCTGAAGCTTCAACCTCTCAACCTCATCAAATCTCCAGTGGCTCCATATACCCTGTGTCAACTGCTCCGATGGTATAGCTCTACCTACGCTCTGTATTCCAACAGCTCTATGAACCTGCTCAAAATCTTTTATATTTGAGATTGTATCACTATCTAAAATAGTGACCGACCACTCTCCATACTTCTCAATCTTAGCAGATACTCTATTGAGAGGATATAGGGATATGTGTGCATCTATAACTATGGCATCTTTTGGGATTGAGCTTAGGTCAAACTCCATCACACCATAGCTTATACCCCTAGCAATGCTAACACCTATCTTTAGTGAGTTTATACCAAAATGTCCACGATTTGCCTCTGGAGACCTCTCTGCCACATAACCTACCCTATCCCTCTTTGGAAATATTGTCTTGGAGAACTCACTGCTCTCAAGTTTTGTCTTAAACTTAACCTTAGGGGCAAATGGAGATTTTATCTTTGATAGTTTATGGACCGCTCTAATGTAGTAGAAGTAGATAGTTCCACTCTTAAGATTCTCATCTAAAAACTCTCTCTCAGATGTTATCCCTATTAGAGAGCTATCATTACAAGCCATCTTATTATTACGATTTCTATATATCTCAAAGTATATATTGCTATCCTCTTGATACTCCCAAGCTAATCTACAGCTATTTGAGTCAAAATCAACTAGGTGAAAATTCTCAACTCTAGATGGAGCAGTATCGGCACTATAGTTTCTAGCCTCACCTAGAGCATGAAGAAGTGCTGGTATATTTTCACTAATAGACTCAGACATATTCTGCATATAGTCTGGAATATTTCTAGTTCCAACCTCTACAACAACTGCTATGATACCTTTTGAGTAGTAGTACTCCCTTCCACTACCAGATATCAACTTTCTAGGAGGTTTTCCCCTATTTATACCATACTTTCTACCCGTCACTTTATTTATATGATAGTTCATATTTGCACATAAAGTGTTTAAGTCTGCCCCCTCTATCTCCATCTCATGGTTAAACTTATGTGCAGGGAAAAAGACATTACCTTGGGAGTGGTAGTCGAGAGCCACCGTAATATTGTTATGTGAATCGACAAACCCCTTAATGGCTCTAGTCTCCGGTTCGGAAAATGGATATGGTCCTCCATATACATTTGATGCTCTATTTTTACTCTTTCTAAAACCTATAGAGAAGTTTCTATTTAGGTCTACTCCATATGTTCCATCTCCATTGTCTCGTCTATTTTTTCTCCAGAAGGAGAAGTGCTTTCGACTATACTCAAATCCGTCTGGATTTAGACACGGAACTATATATAGGGTATTGTGTGTCAATATCTCCATAACCTTTGGGTTATTTTGATGATTTTTCAGCAGATACTCTATAAATGCTATTGCTAACTCATTTCCAATCCACTCTCTCGCATGAACTGTTCCTGTATATAGAAGAGCCGGTTTTAAGTCTGCATACTCAACATTTAAAGATAGTGTGGCTAGAAGAATATCCCTACCCTCCCAACTCTTTCCAATATTGATAATACGAATTAAATTTGGATATCTCTTTTGAGCCTCAATTAAAAACTCTTGGCTCTCTCTATACGATTTATACTGCTGTTTCAAAAAATTCTCCTTAAAAGTGGGAAGAGGATATATTAGCTATCCTCTATACCCCCCTTATAGATACTCCACGCATCTATAATTCTATCTACTAATCTATTATTTACTCTTTTTATATCGGATAGAACTCTAGGCTCTCTATCTAAAATATCAATTAGCTCTCTGTGGCTGTAGCGGGATAGGATTTTACTCAATTTCTTCTTACCCAAACCTTTAACAGATAGAAGTAGTCTCTCCAGCTCCTCATTAGAGATATCTATATGCTTCTCAACCTCTGGACTACCCTCATCTCCAGAAATTTCTGGTTGACTACTATCAATCTTCTCTCTATTTGATACCTCCATACTCTTAAGACTCTTTAGAGGAAATTTATCTTGAAAGTTCCACTCTTCACTAGGCCACTCTTCAAAATCTCTAGCCTTAACTCTATATATTTTGTACTCTCTATCGAGCTCATCTATATATATCTCCTCTCTTCCATAACCCCTTCTACTCTCTCCAAAGAATGCACCATCATATGATGCTCTATAGCTACCAAATGTTATATATCTCATTGTTCTCAAGAGGTCAGGAGATATCTTACCTAGCTCCTCCCAGTTGAACATTGGTATGTGTGGTTTTCTAAATCTACCTCTACCCAGTAGCCACATTATATATTGACCTATCCAATCTCTGATATATGGAAAAGCTGCAAATGCTGTAGCACACTCAAGAATTCTAACCTCTCCATCCTTCCCATAGGCTATATCACATGCCCAATATTCAGCATTTGCAGATTTACTAGCTTTAACGGCTAAATCTAAAACACTCTTAGGCACATCCATATAATCCATAGAGCCACCTTGAGATGTATTTGTCAACCATCCCCCCTCTGGGGCTCTTCTCCAGAAGGCACAGACAGGTTTATGACCTATCAACATAACTCTTATATCAGCCTCCATAGGGACAAAATCTTGGATATAGATTGGATGGTACTTCTTATTATCAAATAACTCTTTAGCCTCACTATAGCTATCTACCTTATGGACAAAGTAGCCTCCATAGTTTGATGCCCCATATGAGCGTTTAACTATCTTTGGATATGTGGTATCCTTCAGAAAATTGTACCCCCTCTCTCTATCATAGAATATATATGTTTTTGGAATAGGAAGTCCATATTTCCATGCAAATCTTGTAACATTCTCCTTAGATTTATTTGAGAACTGTGCATCTAGTGATGGAATAAATCTTACATCTGGTAACTCTCTCGCTATCTCTCTAAATGTCTCATAGGCTGTGGCAGGTACATTTCCTATCAAGACATCTATCTTTTTCCTCTTAACCTCAGCTATAAATCTATCTTTATCACCTTTCCAGTGGTATATAACAGTCTCAATCTTATCTGGCCAACCTCTAAAATTTGATTTATCGAAAAATCTCAATACAAAATCTAAATATAGCAGTCCAATCTTCGGTAATTTTCTATTTTTTAATCCCATCTTTCTTTCCTTTTTTACTCTTCTTAGCTTTTTTTAATCTCTTCTTAGTTCTTCTATCTATTAAATCTACAATTAAATCTATCTTTTTATTGTTAAAATCTAGCCCTAGCCTCTCCTGTTCAGGTGTTGCAAATGCTGGGATTCCATTAACCTCTAGGACTACATACTCCTCTCTCTCTAAATCATATATTATATCAACCCCTGCAATATCCGTACCACACACCTTTGAGGCTCTCTTTGCCAACTCTACAACCTCATCATTAGGCTCTCTAAGGAATATAGAGCCTCCACTCGTAATATTTGTTCGCCAGTCACTACCACTCGCTCTTCTACCATAACAGCCGACAAATTTCCCATCAACTATATCTACCCTATAATCTGTATTATCATACTTTATAAATCTCTCTACATAGAAGTATCTCAAATCCATCTGGTTCAGAAATGGTAGTAGCATATCTAGATTTGCCTCACTCTCAATTTTGGTGAGACCTATACCACCCCAACCATCTGTTGGTTTATATACCATTCTATCCCACTCTTTTATCGTCTCCTTTAGATGGTCTGTATCATCTCTATGGAATAGTTTATATTCAGGAGTTGGAATTCCATTCTCCCTTAACATAAAGAGTGTATGGAACTTATCCTCCGTTAAGGCAAATGACTCATATGAGTTTATAGTTGGGATTATCCTACCCAATGCCTGATAGAGATAGACCTGATATTGGGTCTGCTCACCAGCATTGTAGGAGAAAAATAGGTCTAACTTATTCAATTTTTTACCATTAAAATAGATATGACCACTCTTTGCTACTGCATGACGTAAATTTATATCGTTTATCGTCTCTATATTTCTCTCTTTTAATCTCTTAATAATCTTTTTTGCAATAGCATCACCACCGCTATTTTTGTACATCCACATACCGATTGTGCGTTTTTTGCCCATTTTAGCTCCACTTGAATTTAAAAGGCGTAACAGCCTACTGAAGTAGTACTCTTCAGCGGTGAAATTATAACTACTGTTTACCAAAAATTAGCGTAAAAATTTAAGCTTTTTTTTATGGGAAGCAAATCAACATGACTCTATCTATATGGAGATAGCCTAAACTGAAACTACAATTCTATTATAATATCTAAGATATAATTTATATGAAAACATGAGGAGGATTTATGAGTTCAAAGATACCTAGATTTGATAATCTAAAGGCTTTAATTGTGGAGGATAACCCTATAAACAGAAAGATGCTTCAACACACTTTGAAGAATATCGGTATAGTATCCGATACTGCTGAGAATGGACTTATAGGGTTTGATATGGCAAAAAAGGGGAGATATGATGTAATATTCATGGATATCCAGATGCCGGTTATGAATGGAGTTGAGGCGACAAAGGCTATAATAGAGTATGAGAAGAGTAACTCCCTTCCACACACCCCTATTATAGCAGTTACAGCAAACACCTCTACAGGAGATACCTATCTAAAAGAGGGGCTTGATGGCTTTGTTCCAAAACCTGTAAATTTAGATAGATTTATATCCGTATTGAAAGATATATTGGGTGATAAGATTAAAGAGTCTCCAACAACCGTCTTAATATATAAGAGGACAAAGATAGAGAGTAGAATTCTAGAGGAGATAGTTAAACAGCTCAACTATGAGGTGAAGAGTGCAAATAATCTTGAAGAGCTTCTCAGCATAGATTTTAGAGATTATAACATATCACTTATAGATAGAGTCTCATCTGATAGGATACATGGAGAGATAAATAGAATGGTTGAGAGTTCAAATATAAAGTCAATACTATTTATTGATAAGGATATCGAGGTATCCAACCAAGATAGAAGGATACACTCGCTAATAAGGTATAACTTTACAAACTATAAAGATGTTGAGACGAGCTTAAAAAAGTTGACTAGCTTATAGTCTTTTGAAGTTTAATAAAACTTGTATATAGTAGAGCCTCTTTACCTATATCTTTTGAGTTTTTTAGCTCTATCTCAATATCAAGCAACTGCTCATGTAACCTAGATAGAGTCTCAATAGTTAATAGAGAAGAGATTTTAACTCTACTAATCTCAACATCTCTAGGGAGTCTATATCCCAGAATTGATTGTGTATCAATCCTACTATTCATTTTTGAGTACAACTTAAAGATGGTTATCTGATTTATAGTTTGTAAAGTTATACCTT
>JAADDP010000055.1 GCA_013153825.1 Campylobacterota bacterium | reverse complement strand
CTTGCTTTTTATTTGGGGTATATTTAATATCTGTAAAAGCTCCTCCAACTCCAATTTTAGAGAAGGTCTTAAAGGCTCTCCAGCTCACATTTATATCATCTGCTTGAGTTAAGAGGCAGTTTGCCTGTGATAGGGTCGTAATTAGTGCAATAGATAGTAGTGTTTTTCTCATATTTATCCCTTTTTATCCAATTTTTAAAGCAGATAATAGCTAAATTTTAAGCAAAACTATCTTACCAAAAAAGTGATATAATGCAGTTTCTAAACTGTCAGGAGAAGAAATGAAACGAAGAGCTTTTTTAAAAACCACAACTCTAGCCGTTGGGGTGGCTACTCTTAGTGGATGCTATAAAGAGGAGAAGATAAAGAGTGTAAATATAAATAGAGGGAAGAAGGTAAAACTAAAACTTGCCACATCTTGGCCATCACACTTTCCAATTATGGGGACGGGAGTTGATGAGTTTGCAAAGAGATGTTTAGAGCTTAGTGGAGGGACTCTAGAGATAAAGGTATATCCAAAAAATATTTTAGTTCCAGCTCTGCAAGTATTTGATGCCACCTCTGCAGGTCAGATAGATATTTTCCACTCAGGAGTCTACTACTGGAAGGGGAAGAATTCAGCCTTTTCAATATTTGGAGGGATGCCTTTGGGGCTTTTGAGTGATGAGATGGTTACATGGTTAAAGTTTGGTGGGGGAATGGAGCTTTGGAGAGAGCTCTATGCCAAATTTAACCTATATCCACTAATTGGAGGAAGCACAGGCCCACAGATGGGGGGGTGGTTTAAAAAGGAGATAGAGAGCCTTGAAGATTTAAAGGGGCTTAAGATGAGAATTCCAGGTCTTGGAGGAGAGGTTATGAAGAGACTTGGAGTAAATCCAATTCTAATTCCTGCAGGTGAAATCTATACAGCCCTAGAGAGAGGAACTATTGATGCCACCGAGTGGGTGGGCCCTGCCCTTGATATTTTAATGGGGTTTGATAGAGTTGCAAAATACTACTATAAGGGGTGGCATGAACCAGGGTCTATTTTGGAGATAACTTTCAATAAGGCTAGATGGGATAAACTCTCTAGCGAACATAAAGCGATTATAGAGACCTCATCAGATGCTATGACTGCTAGAATGGTGGAGGAGTTTAGATATAAGAATGCAGAAGCACTACAAGAGTTAATTAGAAAAGGTGTAGAGATTAAGAGTTTTCCTGATGAGGTGGTTAGAGAGGCAAAAGAGAAGCTAAATGGGGTCTTAGCTGATGAGTCAAAGAGAAATCCAGATTTTAAGAGAGTTTTAGAGAGTTATAATAGGTTTGTAGCTCTAAATAGCCCTTGGAGTGATATTAGCACAAAACATATCTTAGAGATTAGAGGATAGATTATGAATAGGGTTGGATTTGTCTTGAGACCAAACTCAAAAGATATAGAGTTGCTCTTCTATAAGATAAGGAGTAGATTTGAGAGTAGAGGGGTAGAGGTGTATCTAAGTGATATATACTCAAATAGAGTTGGGGATGGGTATGTAAATTTTGAGGATATGTGTAGGGCAGTTGATATTTTAATATCTTTGGGGGGAGATGGGACGCTCCTTGCTCTAGTTCGGAAAAGTTACGGATACAATAAGCCAATTTTGGGAATAAATGCAGGAAACTTAGGATTTTTAGCAGATACTCGTGTAGAAGAGATTGATGATATGATAGATTTGCTAATCAATAGAGAGTATAGAGTTGATAGGCGAATGTTAATATATGGTTATATTGAGACAGAGGTTAAAAAACATAAATTTTACGCATTTAATGATGTGGTAATTACTAGACCCACAATATCACACATGGCAAAGATTGATGCGTTTATAGATAGTGATTGGTTTAATAGCTACTATGGAGATGGACTACTCATATCTACCCCTACAGGCTCTACAGCATATAATCTATCTCTTGGAGGCCCAATTCTATATCCACTCTCTAAAGTATTTATTATGACTCCAATAGCCCCACACTCCCTAACCCAACGCCCTCTAGTAGTTCCTAGTGACTTTACAATCCACTTTACATCTCCTGATAGATTGGTTGTGATGGTGGATGGGCAGGATAATTATACCCTATACCCAAATGAGAAGCTGGTAATAGAGGGGGCTATAGAGGATGCAAAGTTAATCCACAGAGTTGGACATAGCCACTTTAAAGTTTTAAGAGAGAAGCTGTCATGGGGTGATAATCAATATTGAGGGTTCTCATATCTAAGTCTAGAGTAGCCTCCCGAGCCTATAAATCTCTCCTCAAGATACTCCGGATGTGCTACCCTCCCCTTTTTGAGCCTCGAGCCTCCTCTAGTTGGGTAGTAGTATCCATCTCCTCTATCATAATCCTCTTCACAAACTCTTATGTGTCTAACCTTAGGGTCAAATTTTCCTCTCCTATATAGCCTATCTTGATATAGATACCCATCTGAGTATCTATATCTACAACCGTTATAGTAGTATTTAACCTCATCAAAGTAGCCAAAGTTATCTATAACCTCCTCTGCAACTTGGGTATCTTTTGGGGGGATAGTGGCCATTTTCATATTGTGAGATGTTCCACTACAACCCATCCCAAAAGTTATAAATATTAAATATAGACTATATCTTCTCATATCTCTAGTAGAATAGACCCTTTATGGTTCTAATCGCCCCAACACCATCTTTAATTGCATCGGCAGTTGAGCTTACGGCAGAAGCCCCCTCCTGTATTGCATCCGTTGTCTGTCTCCTCTTCATATTCTCAAGTCTAATCTCATCGGCAGTTAGAGCCTGTTGTCTATGGTACTGCTGAGCCTCTGAAGCGGTAATTTGAGCCCCTGAAGCTCCACGAGTCCTATTTAGATATGCAGAGTCATAACCTGCACTCTTAGGGGTACACCCAGATATTATAAAAGTTCCAAATATAAATATTACTACTCTTTTCAAGATATATCCTTATTAAATACTATGTATGTTATATGCAACATATTATAGCATATAAAAACATAATAAATAGATTATCTTCTATTGAGATATAGGGCAGACTCAATATGGGTCGTATGTGGGAATTGGTCAAATAGGGCAAATTTATCAATACTATATCTATCTTTTAATAGCTCAATATCTCTCTTTAGAGTATCCGGATTACATGATATGTAGATTATTTTATTAAAATTTGATACAAGCTCTATACTATCCATATCCAATCCACCTCTCGGAGGGTCAACTAAAACTGTAGAGAAGTTAAAACTATCTAAATCCACATCTTTTAATCTTCTAAAGCTCCTCCTTCCCGACAGTGCCTCCATCAACTCTCCGGCAGATAATCTAACAAAATCTATATTATCGACCCCATTTAGTTGGCAGTTCTCCTTTGCAGATTTAATTGAACTCTTGCTAATCTCTGTAGCTAAAACCCTATTAAAGTAGCTGGATATAGGAATTGTAAAATTTCCAAGTCCACAGTAGGTCTCTAGAAAATCTCCACCATCTCCACTCGACTCTACCCTATCTATAACCCACTCTACCATCTTGATATTTATCTCTGGATTTGGTTGGGTAAAGCCAAGCTCATAATATCTATATATATACTCTCTCCCCTTTATGGTTAACCTCTGGGTTAGAAAGTCTCTACTTAAGGTAATCTTCTGTTTTCTACTTCTACCTATAATTGAGATATCCAATTTCTTCTCAAGCTCTCTGGACTCAATCTCCCAACTATCATCTAACCTCTTATGGTATATCATTGTTACCAATATCTCCCCATTAGATACAGATAGAAACTCTATGGAGAATAGCCTCTCCCTCAATATTGGTGAAGCTTGAATCATATCTCTCAATACCCACATCTTGGAATTGATATCCTTAGAGACCTTTGGACACTCCTCTATAAGGATAACCCCATCTCTGGTTGAGTTACCCATAGCATAATCTATCTTTCCATTTTTTGAGTGCCACACTCTAAACTCAGCTCTAGCTCTGTAGTGCGTCTGAGTAGATGGAAAAATCTCTATATCATCTATGCCGAATAGAGATGATACTCTCTCTCTCTTCCTTCTCAACTCCTCACTATACTCCAACCCATAAATGGTACATGAGCCACAGGCTCCAAAATGTTTACAATCCATCCTTAATGCTCCTATTTTTTAAGATGGTATAATAGCTAAAATATTTATTAAGTTCTGCTAAGATATAATTCCTCTCCTTTTTGATTAAACTCTCATGTAGTTATTCCTTGAATAGGTTGTGCAGTTTACGCATTAACGGCTACAGAGGTTAAACCTAAAATTACCAATTTCACAAGGAGAACCTATGGTTACAATGAAAGATTTGCTGGAGTGTGGTGTACACTTTGGTCACCAGACTAGAAGATGGAACCCTAAGATGAAGAGATTTATCTTTGGAGAGAGAAAAAATATCTACATTATAGATTTACAAAAGACCCTTAGATATTTTAAATATACATATAATGTAGTAAAAGATGCTGCATCAGAGGGTAAAACCATTATGTTCGTTGGAACAAAAAAACAGGCTAGAACAGCAGTAAAAGAGCATGCAGAGAGATGTAATATGCCATATGTATCAACTAGATGGCTAGGTGGTATGCTTACAAACTACCCTACAATGAAGAAGTCTATAAGAAAGCTTGAAGTTATTGAGCAGATGGAGGAGAGTGGACAGATTAACCTCCTAACGAAGAAAGAGGCTCTAATGCTTATGAGAAAGAAGGAGAAGTTACAGTCATACCTAGAGGGTATTCGTCACATGAGAGAGCTACCAGATATGTTATTTGTAATCGATGCTGTAAAAGAGCATATTGCAGTAAAAGAGGCTAGAAGAATGGGAATGAAGGTTATCGCTCCATTGGATACAAATTGTGACCCAGATTTAGTTGACTACCCAATTCCTGGAAATGATGATGCTATCCGTTCAATAAATCTATTCTGTAAAGAGATGGCAGATGCAATTATTGAGGGTCAAACTCAAAAGGCAGAAGAGGAGGGTGAAGAGGTAGAGAATGCACCTCAAGCTGATGCAGAGTTTGCAAATAAGATGTTAGATGCAGAGAAGAAGATTAATGAAGAAGAGGTTAAAGAGCTTGTAAAAGAGGCTGTTAAAGAGGGAGAGGCCGAAGATAAAGCTAAGGCTAAAGAAGAGACAAAAAATACAGAGGTGAAATAGTAATGGCAAAGTTTGGACCAAAGGATATTAAGAGGCTGAGAGAGGCTACAAATGCAGGAATGATGGATTGTAAAAAGGCTCTTGCATCTTCAGATGGAGATTTTGATAAGGCCATTGCATGGCTTAGAGAGAAGGGTCTAGGAGTTGCAGCTAAGAAGGCATCTAAAGTGGCTGCAGAGGGTGTAGTATCTGTTAAGGTTAGTGATGATAAAGCGATTATTATTGAGATTAACTCACAGACAGACTTTGTAGCTCAGAATAAGGTTTTCCAAGCTCTGGTAGAGAAGATAACAAACCACGCTTTTGATAATAATTTAAAGAGTGCTGAAGAGATTAATGCTTCAACAATAGATGGTCAGCCATTCAGTGAATTTTTAGCACTACAGATTGCAACAATTGGAGAAAATCTTGTTGTAAGAAGAGCAGGAATGGTTACGGCAGATAGTAAAAAGTTTGTAATAAACGGCTATCTACATGCGAATAAGAGAGTCGGAGTTATCCTAGGGGCTGAGTGTGAAGATGAGGCTATACTAGATAGGGTAAAAGTTGAACTTAGAAATATCGCGATGCATGCGGCGGCGATGAAGCCTATGACTCTATCATATAGAGACTTTGACCCTCAATTTGTAGAGGATGAGACAAATGGAAGAATAGAGAAGATTAAGAAAGAGAATGAGGAGTTGGCAAGACTAGGAAAACCTCTGAAGAATGTTCCAGAATTTGTTAGTAGATTACAGCTAACCGATGAGGTTATAGAGAGTGCTAAAGAGAGAATTAAAGAGGAGCTGAAGGCTGAGAGAAAGCCTGAGAAGATTTGGGATAAGATTATCCCTGGAAAGCTTAATAGATACATCTCGGATAATACTCTACTCGATCAAGAGTTGGCTCTATTAGACCAAAATTATGTTTTAGATGACTCTCTAAGTGTTGGAGAGCATTTTGAAAAGATATCCAAAGGTAAGGCTAAAATCGTAGAGTTTATTAGACTCGAAGTTGGAGAAGGTATCGAGGTTAAAGAGGAAGATTTTGCAGCAGAAGTTGCAAAACAGATGGCTTAACGGTAGAACTGAACAACTCACTACTCCTACCCACATGGGTAGGATATCTCCCTAACTGCTAAATAATTAAACCTATACTAATAATATATTTGTTCAAAATAAAGCTATATACCAAATAAGGATTTTATAACAATTTATGTTATAAAATATTATACATCAACTTAAATAAGGAGAAATAATGTTAAGAATAGATAAATTAATATTTATAATATATGCAGTTTTATACCCTACAATATCTTCAGCAACCCTACATACATATCTATCTGGTTCATATAAGAAGGTAAATCTAGATAATCCAAAAGATTTCTATATCTCTATACTCTCCGACCCTCAATATGAGTGGCAGTGTATCGATGGAAGCTGTATATATGAGGCTGGAGATAGTGTTGAAAATCAGGCAAAGTTGAGTAATGAGTGGCAGAGAAATAGCGTCTCAGAATTTATAAGACAACATCCAAATGACTATGCCGGAACAATTATTAATGGAGACTTAACAGCATTCGGGAAGCAAGACCAATTTATAATGTTTAATAGCATCTACAGAGAGGGGGTAAACATCTTTACGAATGGGGATAATAGTGCGATAGGAGAATATCCTCTATTTATGGGATTGGGAAATCATGACTATGAGAATAACGTAGATGATTGTGGAAGTAACTGGCTGAGTCCACTCGTAAACTCTGAAGAGACCGGGAATAACTGTGCCTATAGGTCTATAATGCACCTAAAGAAGAGTATAGGCAAGTTGAGAGATGGTGGATATGTAATAAACTTTGACTCATATGAGACAAATAATAACCCTAATGGGACAGAGTTTCGTAATCTACAAGGAAGCTTTGCATACTCTTGGGATATTGGAAATGTCCACTTTATACAGTTAAATAATAATATATTATATGAGAAGGAGTTTAAGTATGGATACTCTATAGGAATGCACTCTTTTAGTGTAAAGATTAATAGCCCATATGATTGGTTGGTAAATGACCTAAAAAAATTGCCGGATGATAAACTTATTGTGATAAATGTCCACGATATGACGGATAGAGATGTATTCAAGAAAGCACTACTACCATATCGTGATAGAATTGCAGCCATATTCACAGGTCATCTCCATAATCTAATAGCTGAAACGGGAAAACTTCGTCTAGACGGTGTAAATATTCCCATTATATATTGTGGTTCATCTGAATACAGTAGGTATCTTCAAGTTAGATTTAGAGAATTTAGATACTCCTCATCTATAAGATATTGGATGGATGTATCAATCGTCTCCTCCGTGTATGGAAATTCAAATTCATATGGTCAACAGATTATAAGGGTTTTAAATTGGGAATCACCTAAATATGGGACAATTAAATCTAAAAAGACATCTCTATGTATGGATGTGTGGGAGGCTAAAATTCAAGATAATACACCTGTTAAGTTCTTTCCATGTTATGGAAGAGATAATCAACAGTGGCACTATGATGAATCTACAAAGCATATCACTACAAAATCAGATCCTAGCTACTGCCTCACAATAGATAATATACCATCATATGGGGATATATTTATATCAAAATGTGATAGCAATAATAGATTCCAGAATTGGAATATAGATGGTGATATGATAGTTGCTGAAGATAATAGTGAGTATGTTATAGATGCCTATGACTATAGCAAAATTGGTATATGGGAGAAGCATGGTAGAGATAATCAGAGATGGATTATGCCAGATATCAAGTAGCTTTAAAATTTGAGATTTAGTGGTTTAGTTGTTATATCTACTCCAACCTACCACTCTATCTCTAATTGCAAACCTAGCCATCTCATCTGCTAACTCATTTCCATCTACTCCAGCATGTCCTTTTACATACTCAATTGATACTCTATCTTTCAGATGTCTATATAGATTAAAGCTTTTTTTTATAAGCTCTAGATTTTTAATCTCTCCACCCTTTTTTTTCCATCCATTTCTCTCCCAATTATAAGCCCACTTTGTAATTGAGTCTAGAGAATATTTTGAGTCCGTTTTTATGGTTATATTTTGGTACTCATCTAGGTTTTTATAGGCAATCTGTAAGGCTCTAAGGAGTGCATTTAGCTCTGCTATATTGTTTGTTCCACTCTCTAAATATTTTCCATATATTAAGATTGGCTCTTTAGCCTCATCATAGAATAGAGCAAGACCACTTCCAGCTCTACCAGGGTTTCCAGAACATGCACCGTCGCAATATATTGTTAAATTTTTCATAAGAGAAATGGTAAGATAGGAGAGGTTAAACTCTCCTAAAATTTAAAAAAAAAGCTTAGCAAGAGTATGTAGAGATATACTCATAAGGAGTTGGTCTCCCCTCTACAGGGATAACATGTCTCTCAAACTGATAATCTATATATGTT
>JAADDP010000197.1 GCA_013153825.1 Campylobacterota bacterium | reverse complement strand
ACTCTCCTCTTAGTGTAGAGCACTTTTTAAAGAAATCATCAATTATATCTATGAGTAGAAAGGGATTGGAGGAGATTGGCAGAGAGTGTGCTTTAATTGCAAATATTGAAGGGTTACATGCTCATAAAAAGTCTGTAACTATGAGACTATAGATGGGTGGCTCTAAGCCACCATGTTCTCTATAGGTTATAAAAATGTTTTAATGCTCTTATAATCATAGCATTCTTTGATATACTCTCATTTTTAGCATCTGAATCAACCTGCTCATATAGGTCTAACGGTAGAGTGATTGAGAATATTTTTGTTCTATTCTTCTTCTGCTTCTTTATATCATTTACAATATCTTTTAAAACATCAATCATCTTATCCGTATTTATAGGCTTTCTGATAAAGTTGTTTACACCAATTTTAACAGCTTCAGATATGTTACTCATATCATCACTAGCCGATACGACAACTATCATCTGCTTTGGATTCTTCTCTCTAATCTCTTTTGCAATCTCTAACCCACTCTTACCAGGTAAAATAATATCTACAAAAATGATATCAGGCTGATACTTGTTATATAGTTCAAGTGCAGTCTCTCCATCTAAAGCTGAATAGACATCGGCAAAAAAGTTTTTTAAGGTTGTTGACATCAACTCATTTGTCTCTGGATCATCTTCCAATACCATAGTTTTTAGCTTTTTTGTCTCTTCAACTATCTTCATTAAGTCATTATTCATAATTACCTATTCCCTTTATATTTTTAATAGATTGTAACATGTTAATTATTAAGGTAAATTAAAACATAATTAAAAAGGTTAGAGATTATTCAAATAAAGTGTTTTTTTATATATGTAATGTAATATTTTTTTTAAATAATTAACTATTTTATATTTTTAATAAGTTTTTTTGATTTATCCCTCTAGCTCTTTTTTTATAATATGGTCAAACTTTCTTAATTCAACTAAAAATGCATCGTGACCATAGCTACTATCGATATTATGGTACTTTACTCGCTGTCCATTTCTACTCATCATATTGTAAATATGCTCCATCTCCTTAGGAAAAAAAAGATAATCACTATTAAAGGATATTAGAGTCGTTTCAGCCTTTATTCTCAAAATAGCATCATATAGTGAGTCATAGCCTCTACTTAGATTAAAAGTATTAATTGCTTTTATTATATAAAGATAACTTAATGGATCGAACATTCTTGAGAAATTATCTGTGTTGTACTCCATATATCTCTCAACCTCATATCGTCCAAATAGCTCAAAGAGTCCATCATTATTAACATAATTTCTGCCAAATTTCATATCCATTGAGTCTGGAGATAGATATGAGATGTGACCTGCTATACGACCAATTGCGAGACCGTCCAGTCCTCTCTCTTTAAAATCATCTTTACCATATTGTCCATTTTTAAATCTAGGGTCTCTTCTTATCGCCTCCATTGCAACCTTATTAAATGCTATGGCCCAAGGTTGTGTGGCATATGTTGTTGCAAGAGCAATAATTTTCTCTGAAAAATTTGGGTAATCAACGGCAAATTGGAGTGCCTGCATACCACCCATAGAGCCACCAACTATGGCCTTAACCCTATATATTCCCAATCTACTGAGAAGCTGTTTCTGAGCCTTAATCATATCTTTTATTGTGACTACGGGAAATTTCAATCTATATGGTATATCTGATGGATAGTTATTACTCATCGGTCCTGTAGTGCCGAAACATGAACCTATAACGTTTGTGGATATTACAAAGAATTTTTTGGTATCTATACCCTTTCCATCGCCAATTAGACCATCCCACCAACCAGCTTTTTTATCCCCCTCATAGAGTCCAGATGCGTGGTGGGAACCACTCAACGCATGGCATATTAATATGACATTTGAGGCATCTCTATTCAACTCCCCATATGTCTCATAAGCTATCTGATAAGGCTCTAATATCCTTCCACTCTCCATATATAGTGGAGTTGTAAATCTCTCTATTTTAGTCTCTATTTTCATATAAGAATTTTTATCCCATTTATAGGCTTTTAATTTGGAAGAATGGTAACAAAAATATATTGAATTATAGTTTTTATCAAGTTACTAATGTTAAAATAGCCACTGAAAATCTTCCAAAAAGGTGACGGTATGAAGTTAAAACTAGCGATATTTTCGATACTATTTACCATTACTCAACTCTATAGTATGAGTATTGATGAGATAAAGTTTTATATCAAGAAATATGTAGAGAAGAAGGCAAAGGCAGAGGTTCAGAAGATAGATGTTGTCTCGCAGTATGATGTTCCAAATGCAAATGGGTGGAAGGTCTACTTTTTATCCATTATAGCGAAGGTTAATATCAATGGGAAGGAGCAGGAGGCATTAATTCCACAGACTGTATTTGTTAAGGGAAAGAGGATAACTCTAAAGTTAATGAAGAGAGGACAACTAAAATCTAATGGGAAGAGGGGAAGAGATATAGACTATGCAAAGATATTAAAACCTAAGGTTCCAGAGGAGGCATACGATAAAGAGCATCTACTATATGGTAGCCTCGATGCACCACATAAGATACTATTTTTTTCAGACCCATTCTGCCCATATTGTAGAGATATATCTACTGATATTGTAGATGTTGTTATGAAAAACCCTAAGATATATGGATTATACTACTACCATCTACCACTTGTAAAGATACATCCTGCATCAGAAATGGTCTCTAGAGCTATGCTTGTTTTTCAAAAGAGGGGTGATATAAAAAATATGTTGAAGCTCTATAGAATTTTTGTAGAGCCGGAGGAGAAAGATTTAAATAAGATACTTGATGCTATTAAGCTTAAGACTGGTGTTAGGTTAACTAGAGATGAGCTATATGCTAAAGAGATTACAGATGCTCTCAAGGTTGATTTGGAGATGAAGAAGAGACTTCAGGTTACAGGAACTCCAACAATTTTCCTAGATGGGATGTGGGATAGACAGAGAAAAGATTTTGGAAAGTATGCAGAGAAGAAGTAGAAAATAGATATTTTCTACATTAAGGTAAGGTTAACTAATCTAACGCCTCTTTAAGGTCTTTGATTAAATCTTCTCTATCCTCAAGACCTACACTAAGACGAATAAGCCCCTCTGGAACTCCTGCATCTATCAGCTCCTGCTTAGATAGCTGTTGATGTGTTGTACTTGCAGGGTGCGTTATTATCGACTTACTATCACCAATATTTACAACAAGTTTAAATATCTTTGTACTCTCTGCAACCCTTTTTGCCTCTTCGAGTGAATTAAGTTCAAATGAAAGTAGTCCACTTTGACCTTTTGGAAAATATCTCTCTGCCAAGTGGAAATTCTTATTGGATTTTAGTCCAGAGTAATTCACCCTCTTAACTTTTGGGTGAGACTCAAGAAATTTTGCAATTTCAAGTGCAGATTTTGAGTGTTGAACCATTCTAAGAGGAAGAGTCTCAATTCCCTGAATATATAGCCATGTATTGAATGGACTTGGTGTAGCTCCTAGGTCTCTTAGAAGAGATAATCTAGCTCTTAGCGAGAATGGGTTATCTGATGCTTTACTATATATTAACCCATGGTAGCTCATATCTGGTTCATTAAAGTGGCTATATCTCGGATTATCGACAATTTTACTCTTTGCACTCTTACCTTCAACTATAATTCCACCAATAGCTAAACCCTGCCCAGTGGTATATTTACTACTGCTATGGACAACTATATCACATCCAAAATCTATAGGTTTACAGAGTATGGGAGTGGCTACAGTATTATCCACACATGTTATAATATTTAATCTATCTGCAATCTTAACAATTTTGTCAAAATCGGCTAAATCTATGCTCGGGTTTGAGATACTCTCAAATAGAATTAATTTTGTTTTATCATCTGCCAACTCATTAATCTCTTCAGGATTCTCTATATTGAAGTATCTAGCCTCAATACCAAACCTCTTGATGGTGTGAGATGTTAATGTTGTTGTACCTCCATAGACCTGTTTTGCAACAATAATATTATCTCCACTCTCTGCCACATTTGCAATTGCATAAAATATTGCACTCATACCTGATGCCGTTGCTATCCCACTAATACCACCCTCTAATATTGAAAATCTCTTCTCAAATACATCTGTTGTTGGGTTCATAAGTCTTGTATATATATTACCCTCAATTTTCAACTCAAAAAGCTCTCTGGCATAATCGGTGTTTGGAAATTCATATGCTGTAGATTGATATATCGGGACTGCCATTGTAGATTGTCCATCTTTATTATATCCTGCATGTATCGCGACTGTCTGCTCTTTCATATGGTTTACTCCTACTCTCATTAATATATGAAATATTAACATGATTTATATATGGTTGAGAATTTTAGTGTATAATTTCAAATGCCTTTAAAAAACTTAAATCTTGAACAGCTTAGTGCAGTAACTGCACCTATGGGGAATAATCTGGTTATTGCGAGTGCAGGAACTGGAAAGACTTCAACAATTGTTGGGAGAATTGCAAATCTCCTTAGAAACGGTATTGACCCATCCAAGATACTACTACTCACATTCACAAATAAGGCATCCGGAGAGATGTTACAGAGAGTTGGAAGATATTTTCCTTCAGATGTTGTAAATAGAATTGAGGCTGGAACATTTCATGCAGTTAGTTATAGATGGCTTAAGAGGTTAAATAGTGCAGTTATATTGAAACAGCCAAATGAGTTGAAGACACTATTTAGAAGTATCTATGAGAAGAGAGATTTAAAGAGGTTAAATCTTGAGTTAGAACCATTTTCAGCATCTCATCTATATGAGCAGTATAACCTATATCAGAATATCTCATTTGATGGATTTGATAAGTGGTTTATAGATAAGTATAGAGAGCATGAGATGCTTATGGATATATACATAAGTATTATAGAGGAGTATGAGGAGACAAAGAGCCGTTTTAATTTTCTATCATTCAATGACCTACTTTTAAAGATGAGAGACCATTTAGAGAGCCACTCAATGGGTATCGAGGAGGTTTTAGTTGATGAGTATCAAGATACAAATACTCTGCAGAGTTCTCTAATAGATATGATAAATTCCCCATCTCTATTTTGCGTTGGAGACTATGACCAGAGTATTTACGCATTTAATGGTGCAAATATAGAAAACATAGCCACATTTAGAGATAGATATAGAGATGCCACAGTATTCACATTGACTAAGAACTACCGTTCTAGTGAGGCTATACTCCATTTAGCAAATAGGGTGATTGAGCGAAATGAGAGAATTTATCCTAAGAGACTTGAGGTTACAAAGAGAAGTGTCAACTTTAAACCTAAGCTTCTACTCTACGATGAGCTATTTACTCAATATAGAGGGGTTGCAGATTATATAAGAAATTCTAACACTGCAAGGGAGGAGATAGCAGTCATATTTAGAAATAATTCTACTGCTGATGGTATTGAAGCAAGTTTAAGAGATATAGGTATAAGCTCTAAGAGGAGAGGTGGAAATAGCTTTTTTGAGGTTAAAGAGGTTAAATTTCTATTAGATGTATTGACTCTACTCATAAATCCAAAAGATATGATGGCATTTATCCATATATTTGAGCATGGTAAATCTATTGGAACTGCATTGGCTAAGGAGATGTTCGACTGTTTTATTCACTTTGGAGATGGAAGTCTAATTGATGGCATATTGAGACCTAGAATATATACACTTCCCAAGTTGAATAGAGCAAAAAATATTCAACTAGGGCTATTTGATGATGATATTGAGATTGGTTCAATAAGTCGTTTTAATAGATTAAATTTAGAGAAATCTATTATGGAAAATCCAATATTAAAACATGCAAAACTTACTGCAGATGGAGCTATATTCTTTAGGGCATTCTATATCTTTCTAAAATCTATCGGTAGAGATAGAGACCCAAAGAGGGTATTGAGTAGATTAATAGAATCTCAGTTATACTCAATAGTCGTAGAGAACCTATCTAAACAGAGAGCAAAACTTAAGTCTGGTGAGATAGATAGAGATAGAAAGGATTTAGTTAAGGAGAGGATATTCAGAAAGGCTAAACTTCTACTACATCTAACTACAAACTATGTTGAGCTTGAGAGGTTTGTAAATGCGATGGTACTTGGAGGGAGTGAATTGGCTGAGGGTTCAGGTGTAAATCTATTAACTGTTCATGCTAGTAAGGGTCTAGAGTTTGATGAGGTCTATGTGATAGATTTAATGGATGGGAGATTTCCAAATAGAAAACTTATGAGTAGAGGTGGAAATCTTGAAGAGGAGAGGAGACTATTCTATGTAGCTGTGACGAGAGCTAGAGATAGACTATACCTCTCCTATGCTAAGAGAGATAAGTTAAAGAAGATAGATTTTGAGCCATCTACATTTCTATTGGAGGCGGGATTTAAGATATAGTATCTCCATATATCTTATCTATATCAGAAACTCTTCTTCCCATATTTAGAAGTAGCATATCTACTAATACTATAGCCATCATCGCCTCGGTAACAACACTACCTCTGATTGCAATACATGGGTCATGTCTTCCCTTTAGGTTGCAGAGTGTAGCCTCATTTGATGTTGTAACTGTATCTTGTGGTTGAAATATTGATGGTGTCGGTTTAAAGTGTGTCTTGACGATAATATCATCTCCATTTGATATTCCACCCAATATACCCCCAGAGTTATTTCTCTTAAATCCGTTGGGTGTTATCTCATCATTATTCTGACTCCCATATAATTTTGTTGAGTCAACCCCATTTCCTATCTCAACAGCCTTTGAGCCGTTGATACTCATCATAGCATTTGCCAACATTGCATCTAATTTATAGTATATGGGTTCTCCCAAACCTTTTGGAACACCTCTTGCCACGGTTAATACAACTCCTCCGACCGAATCATGTCTACCCTTGGCATCTAAAATCGCATCCTCTTGAGCCTTCTCAACATCTCTATCTAGAGCGAATAATTTACTACTCTTGGCATGGTTAAAATCAAACTCTTTCGCTTTTATTCCTGCAATCTCACACACTCCTGACTCTATCTCAACCCCTATTCTCTTTAAAATAAGTTTTGCAATTGCACCACCAGCAACACGACTGGCAGTCTCTCTCGCAGAGCTTCTACCACCACCTCTATAATCCCTAATTCCATATTTATGAAAGTATGTAAAATCTGCATGTGATGGTCTAAAGATATCTTTTACATTGTCGTAATCTCTGCTTCTCTGGTCGGAGTTATAGATTATCATTGAAATTGGTGTTCCTGTAGATATTCCATCAAATGTTCCAGAGAGAATCTCTACTCTATCCGGCTCTCTCCTAGCAGTTTCAAGTCTACTCTTACCTGGTCTTCTCCTGTCAAGTTCAGACTGAATATACTCTAAATCGACCTTTAAACCTGCTGGAACTCCATCTATAATGCACCCAATTGCCTTACCGTGTGACTCTCCAAATGTCGTAATTGAGAACCTCTCTCCAAATCTATTCACCATCTCTCCCTTGTAATCTCTGAAGTGCAATATATGCAGCCCTCTGTTGAGCATCTTTTTTACTTCTACCAATTGCAGAGGCGATAACCCTATTTTTCAGTAGAACAGCTATCTCAAACTCTTTTTTATGGTCAGGTCCAAAAGACTTTATAAGCTCATAACTTGGTGTTTCCCCAAATTCTGCTTGGGTTAACTCCTGAAGAGCCGTTTTAAAATCTTTCGATAGAGAGTTTAAATCTATACTCTTATAGCTCTTCTCTATTAAGTTTATTACAATCTTTGAAGCTACCTTAAGCCCACTCTCTAAATATATAGCTCCAATAACGGCTTCAAAAGCATTTGATAGGAGAGATGGTTTTGTTCTTCCACCATTATTCTCTTCAGCTGTAGATATTAAAATAGAGCTTCCCAAATCTATTTTTGTGGCAAGTTTCGTAAAACCCTTCTCATTTACAAGAGAGGCTCTAATTTTAGATAATATACCCTCATCTTCATTAGGAAATTTTTGGAAAAGATACTCTCCAACTATTAAATCTAAAACAGCATCACCCAAGAACTCCAATCTCTCATTATTATATGGCTTCTTATAACTTTTATGTGTGAGTGCTTCGGTGATGAGATTAATATTTTTAAAGCGATAGTTTAAGGCATCTTCTAAAGCTTTAAATCTACCCATTAGGTCTCCTTTCAACTATTTTTAAAATATAGAAAATCCAGAATATAGCTCTCTTTTAGATATTGTATCTTTTATCTTTAGAGAGTCTATTGAGTAACACTTAGGACACCTCTCAAAAGAGATTGGAGAGTGCTGTTTACACACACTACAGCTATATGTGAAGCTTATATCCAGTTCGATGGCTCCACCTCTTTTGGCAAAATTGATTGTATCTATTGAGAATATATCTGCGATAGGTATCTCCCCATCTATCGCTATAACCCCTTTAGCGATATATATACTTTTTAGAGTGCTATTTGAAGAGATTATATCTAAATTGAGATTTGAGGATGGTAATAGCCATAGAATATCTATTATTTCATTAATCTTATCCATATTTATGAGTTCCCATGCCCTATTTGTATCAAGCTGGAATAGACTCTTAATTGCCACTCTGTATGCAAAGTCTATAGATATTAGAGATGAGAGCTTTTCAACTCTATCTCTATGCGAAATTTCTTGACTATTTAAGATAGATAGTATCTCAATA
>JAADDP010000135.1 GCA_013153825.1 Campylobacterota bacterium | reverse complement strand
TTAATGGGGTAGGCGACGGGACTCGAACCCGCGACAAACAGTGCCACAAACTGTCGCTCTACCAACTGAACTACGCCTACCACCAAATCTATCTCTTAGATGGTCGGAGTGAAAGGACTCGAACCTTCGACCCCCTGGTCCCAAACCAGGTGCGCTACCAGACTGCGCTACACTCCGTCCACTACCTTTATACATTTTCCATCAAAAATGGAGTGCAATTATAATTTAAAAAAATACATTTGTCAAGTAAAAAAAGTTTTTTTTATATTTTTTACCTTTTTCTATATGAAATTGCCTCTACTATGTGAGATTTCTTAATCAATATCGCCCCATCTAAATCTGCAATTGTTCTAGCCACCTTTTTTATACTATCTAATGCTCTATTTGAGAGACCAAATCTATCAATTGCGAAGAAGAGTGTATCTTGAGCCTCCTCATTCATTTTACAATATATATCCACCTCACTCTCTCTCAATTTTCCATTTAGCCTCTTCTGTCCTCTCCTCTTCTGCCTCTCAAACGCAATTAGAACCATATCTCTCATATCTTCAGATGATATATCGGATTTATCATCTCTATTAATCTCCTGCATAGTAACAAATATATCTATTCTATCTAAGAATGGATCGGATAGTCTATTCTTATATCTCTTAATATCGATATCTGAACATCTACAGCTCCTAACTTTAGATAGCATATTACCGCATGGACATGGGTTCATAGCTCCGATAAACATAAAATCTGCACTATATTTAACTTTTGAGTTGACTCTAGAGATATTTACAAATCTATCCTGCAGTGGCTCTCTTAACGCCTCAAGTATATTTTTTGAGAAGTGTGGAAGTTCATCAAAAAATAGGATACCCTTATCTGCCAGTGCAACCTCCCCAATTTTAGCCCTACTTGTTCCACCTCCAAATATAGATGATGATGTTGATGTGTGGTGTGGAGAACGAAATGGTCTCTCTGGTATAAATTTCGGTGTCTCACCATCTAAAAATTGATGTTTTGCCACTATTAACATCTCCTCTTCAGAGATTGGTGGTAAAATCTCTCTCAATCTCTTTGCTATCATACTCTTTCCAGAACCGGGACTACCCTCCATAATAAAGTTGTGCATCCCAGCCACTGCAATTAGAGATGCCCTTTTAGCTACAATCTGCCCTCTTATATCTAAAAAATTTAAATCTATCTCTCTCTTGTATAGATAATCTTTCCCATTTATATTGATTCTTTCTGCCCCATATTTCGGCTTTTCATAACTAGACCTCTCAAACTTTCCACTTTTAAATATATCTATTGCCTCTATCAGGTTATCTACGGCTATAAACTCTATCCCATTTATGTATGATAGGTATCTCATCGCCTCCTTTGGAACAACTGCCTTCTTCAATACACCCTGCTCCTTTAGTGAAAGAACTATGGGAAATAGGGTTGAGCTGGACTTCACCCTCCCATCTAGTCCCAACTCTCCAAATACAAATATATCTCTTATCGCTATATTCTCCTCATGTAGAGCTATTAGTATCGCCATTGGAAGGTCAAAATGTGTTCCATACTTCTTTATATCACTCGGACTCAAGTTGATTGTGACCCTTTTGGGTGGAAATTTAAATGAGTTTGTAAGAAGTGCCGATTTTGTTCTCTCTCTCGCCTCTTGAATATCACTGCTGACCAGACCAACAATTGAGAAGGAGGGGAGACCTTTAGTTAATGTAGCCTCAACCTCAATGGTTTTGGCATTTATCCCGTCTAATGTTGCTGAAAATAGACTATTTACAATATTTTCCATGTATATATTTTAACATAAAATTTTAATTAAATATATCTTCTAAATTTAAAAAAAAAAATTTTAATCTACATATTTTGATATAATCTTTAAAAAAGGGTATCTATGTTTATAAATTTAAAGAGGGAGTATGCACTTTTAATATCTATAGTGGCTCTAATACTATCTGGAGTATATGGAGATATATTAGCTGAAACAGCCGTTGGAAATATATCTGGATTGATACTTATATTTGCTGTTGTGGTATATTCTGCCGTTGGGGTTGCACACCATGCCGAGTTTCTTGCAGAGAGGTTTGGAGAGCCATATGGAACTCTAATATTGACAATGAGTGCCGTAACTGTTGAGGTTATAATAATATCTATTATGATGTTACATGCCCACAATCCACACTTGGCTAGAGATACTATATATTCTGCCATTATGTTGGATATAAATGGACTGCTTGGACTATCTGCTCTAATTGGAGGGTTGAAATTTGGGGAGCAACCATATAATCTAGACTCATCAAACTCATATATATCTATGCTCATAGTTGCGATAGGGATATCTATGGTTCTACCCCACTACATAGTGAATCCATCGGATATGGATATATTTATGTGGTTTATTGTTATAATATTTGTGGCTCTATATTTTGTGTTTACAAAGATACAACTTAAGAACCATAGATACTTTTTTGAGTATAGAGTTGATAGCTCTATTGAGGTTTCTAAAGATAGAGAGGAGCTGGGCATCAATACAGTATACCATATTACTCTACTGGTTACATATATTGTAGTTATAGGGTTTCTATCCGAAATTTTGGCACTCTTTATGGATAATACATTAAATATTATAGGGCTACCACCAGCTCTTGGAGCTCTTGGTGTAGCAGTTATATCGGCATCTCCAGAGCTTATTGTTGCAGTTAGAGCATCTCTGAATAATAGAATGCAGAGTGTTATAAATATAGCTTTTGGGGCATCGTTGGCAACTCTCCTATTGACTATTCCTGCAGTAATCATTATTGGCAAAATATTCTCTCTCCATATAGATTTAGCTCTATCAGATACTCAAGAACTGCTACTTGGACTGACTCTAGTTGTCGGTATCGTAAATTTTAATGATGGAGAGACAAATATGCTTGAGGGGTTTCTCCACTCAATACTCTTTATAACATTTGCATTTATGCTATTTATGCCAAATTAGAATAGAGTTCCATCTCTATAGTAGTCACCAATCCTCTTACACGCCTCTCTCTGACCCAAATCACAAGCCTTTCTAAAGTATAGGAGGGCTTTAGATATATCCATATCTACAAATTTTCCCCCTGATGAGTAGAGTTCACCAAGCTTGTAACAGCCAATCTTCACATTACGATTACATATCCTCTCTGCCACTTTAAAATCAAATTTGGATGAGATGCCCCTTCTAAATCTCAACCTATTACAGCTACTATTATCATCTAGATTACATGCCTTTATATAGTACTGCTCGGCTCTAACTAAATCTCTGGATATCCCAAATAGCCCTCTATCATAGATTGTTCCTAGGTTGCTACATCCTGATGGTATACCAAATTGACAGGCATCACCATATAGAGATATTGCTTTGAAAATATCTCTCTTTACATATAAGCCATGTGCATACATATATCCCAAGTTATTGCACCCCTCCCCTAAGCCTTTTTCACAGATTCTACTAAATAGGTTATATGCCTTAAACAGCTCTCTCTTAACTCCATCCCCATCAAAATATTTTAGTGCAAGATTGTAGCAACCCACCATACTCTTTAGCCTACATGACCTCTTATAGTTTTTAAATGCCTCAATATTATCTCTATCGGTACCTATACCATAATCATAGAGATACCCAAGATTATTACAAGCTATTGAGCTATTAAGCTCACAGGCTCTATGGTAGAATTTAACTGCCAACTTATAATCTCTCAATACCCCATTTAGCCCATTCTCATAACTCTCTCCAAGCTCAAGACAGGCATCAAGCTCATTTAATCTACACGCCTTTTTATAATATTTGATAAAATCGCTCTCACTCTCTCCAAATAGCTTCTCTCTATTATCCACTAATAGTAGTATGATAATTAATATAAGAGCAATATAGTATATACTTCTCATTTGAAATCCCCTTTTGTATATAAAAGGTTAGCTCTTTTTTATCTATGTGTCAAGATATTAAAAGTGATGTTTGAATGTTGAAATTGCAACTCTTATATTTATATTTAGATTGATAATTTTAATAATATTAGAGATGTTCTATATAACATATATTATTATATTAAAATCCCTTTTAACGACCTAAAATATGGGGATATTGGTAAGTATAAAAAAAGCTTTTTTTCTTTAAAAAAACTCAATAAAATCACAATAAAACCACAGATAGAATGTTATACTTTTCAAGTTAAAAAGTTATATCTACTATAAATATTTAAAAAATCTAAAAGAAGGAAAGCTATACTATGAGAAGAGCCATATTGACAACAATTATACTATCCTCCATGACTATATTTAATGGATGCTCCGGTAGTGAGCCTTCCATTGATAAGAGTAAAAGTAGGGAGAGTAGAGCCTTAGATGTTGAGAATATGATTGGGATAAATATTGAGGAGGGAGATGCTCTACTGGTTGTTGAGGATGAGAAGTTGCCGAAGTACCACTTTATAATGGATAGAAGTAGGGAGATACCATCTATTGAGGAGCTGGAGACTGCCCAGACATATCCAATATATCAGAGTGTTGATACCCCAAAGTATAACTACTTTAGAGATAGAAGTGGTGGAAATATAGAGATTGTATCATATGGAAATGGAGATATGTCTGATGAGCTAATAAGAGACTTGGAGTCGAATGCCAAGAGCTTTCTTGGGACAAAATATGTGTGGGGTGCTACAGGTCCAAATAAGTTCGACTGTTCAGGATTTACACAGTGGGTGTTTAGAGATATAGGTATAGATATTCCAAGAGTCTCAAGAGACCAAGCTAGAGTTGGAGAGTATGTAAGTTTTGAGGATTTAAAAAAGGGGGATATGGTATTTTTCGATACAAAGAAGATTAAGAGGGGTATTGTAACTCATGTCGGTATATATCTAGGGGATGGAAACTTTATACATGCTTCATCAAGAGCAAAGAAGGTGGTGGTCTATAATTTCGACGATATGCCTTTTTATAAGGAGAGATTTCTATGGGGTAGACGTCTTTTGAGTGGAAATAGCCATTACGCATCCAATTATTAATTAACATAAAAAAATATAAATTCGATAGTTTTATCCACTATTTTCTAATTTTTTTTTGATATACTCAATTAAAAAGATGGGAGCTTTGTGGATAACTTGAAAAATATACTGTTTATTATTGTTGCGATAATGTTGGCTGTGGCTATAGAGGCCATGACCGTAAACTCTGCTCAAGAGGTTAAAAACTTAAATAGAGATCTCAAGAGCCTAAAGGTAGATGATAGCTCTAGGGAAAAGCTATCTCTATCAGATGCACTTTTTGTCCAGAATTCACAGATTGGTTTAGTAAATTTAATTTTTGATGATGAGAATAGAACATTTAAATATATATCAAATAGAGAGTTTATTAAGAGTATTTATTCTAAATTAAATTTTACACCTCTATGGTTTAATAGAGATGGATTGAAGAGAGAGTTGGTCGATGAGCTATTCTCTGTTATAGAGTCCGATGAGATACTGGATAGAAGGGGGAATATATATAAGAGATATAGATATCTAAAGAGAGTTTTGGATAGAAATATGAGTATGGAGCAGATGCTTAAGAGGGATATTATGATAACATCTCTCTATAAATCATACTTAAACTTTCACATATTCGGCTCCATTAAGTGGTGGAGTTTCCAGAAATATCTGAAGGGGTTGAGGGATAATAGGATATCGGCTAGGTGGATTACATACAATCCAAAATTTGATATTGAAGATTTGATTTTGAATCATAAACCTAGAGATGTTGTAGATATGACTACTCCGAAAACATTCGGTTATGGTCAGATGCTTATAGAGTTAAAGAGGCTTAAGGATATAAGAAGTAGAGGGGGCTTTGTAAAAGTTCCAAATAGCAGACAGCTTAGATATGGTCGCTCAGGAGACTCTGTGGCAAAACTTAAGAAGAGGTTGACCCAATCTGGAGACTATATATGTTCAGGAGGTGAGGGGAGAAAAAGGTATGGAAAGTGTCTGAAGAGAGCAGTGAAGAGGTTTCAAAAGAGGCATGGTCTATCTCAGAGTGGTAAGATTGATAGGGAGACTCTAAGGGAGTTAAATCTCTCTATAGATAGGAGAATAGATAAGTTACTTTTAAATATGGATAGGATTAAGAGGTTACCAAGGGGGCTTAGCAGACGCTATCTCATGGTAAATATACCAAGTTTTAGACTCTACTACTTCGATGATATGGTGGAGAGGTTCTCTATGAGAGTTATTGTTGGGGACAAGAGACACCATACGCCGATATTTAGCAACTCTGTCTCATTTATAGTCCTAAATCCATATTGGATTATTCCAGATAGTATAGTTAGAAAGGAGATTATCCCTAGGATGTTAAAAAATCCAAACTATGCGAAAGAGAGGGGTTATGAGGTGAGATTGAGCTACAATGTAAACGCACCTCAAGTAGATACTAAAAAGGTCAATTGGGATAGGGTTCTTAAGAGTGGAGAGAGTAAAAAGTATAAGTTTGTCCAGCCACCAGGCCCCAAAAATGCCCTTGGAAAGATAAAATTTAAATTTCCAAATCAATTCTCTGTATATCTGCATGATACATCAGATAGGGGGCTATTCAAGAGAGAGAAGAGGGCATTCTCTCATGGATGTATCAGAGTCTCAGAGCCATATAAGTTGCTTAAGAGCTTTACTGAGCATGAGGATAAGGTATCCTATAGTAGGTGTAAAACTATACTTGATGGAGATAGAAAGAGCCAAATAAATCTGGATAATAGAGTACCTATATATATAGTATATTTAACTGCTTGGGTAGATTCTAAGGGGCTTCTATACTATTTCGATGATATATATAACTATGATAAGCATCAGAAAAGAGCTATTCAGTAAAGATTATAAATTTAAGTTTCATTTTCTCAAATTTTAACTATACTTTAATTAAATGAATAGGGGTATAGTTCATGAAAAACTTTAAGATTTTCACTCTATTATTGCTAATAACAATAGTATATGGGGGGGAGAGTAACAGTAGTTTTGCACCTTTAAAACTCTATAGTGAGTTGAAGGTTGCTCTCAATAGAGAAGTACATCCAATAAGTGACATAAATAATAGAAAACTCTTAAAGCGATTTTATAGAGATAATAACTACACCTCTATATGGTTCAGTAATGGAGAGCTATCTGAAAGACATATGAGCCTTTTCCGTGCTATAGAGGGGGATATAACTATTAATAGAGATGGTAAGCTATATAGGGAGTATAAGAATACTCTAGGATATTTAAAGAGTAAAGAGAGGGATAATCTCCATACGGAGCTATACTTAAGTTCTCTATATATAGACTTTCTCCAACATCTAATTTATGGAGAGATAAATTGGAGAACTTTCCAGTTTAAACTTAAGAAGATGAGAAGAAGGGGTATAAATGGGTATTGGGTCACATATAGACCAGATTTTAACCTCTCAGAACTTCTTACTACAGATGTAGATAGAGCCATTGATGAGGTGACCCCTAAGAGATTTGGATATGGAAGGCTCATAAAATCTTTAGAGATTTTGAGAGATTTAAAATCTAAAGGGGGCTGGGAGAAGCTTCCGAAGTTTAAGAGGTTAAGGCTGGGAGATAGTGGACTTGCAGTTATAAAGTTGAGGAAGAGGCTCATGGCATCTAAAGATTTAAATGTTTGTGATGCACCTAGTAGTCTATTTGAGATAGATGAGGATAGTATAAATTCAGATGTTAAGATTCAGCCAGATGCAAATTTTGATAAGTGTCTAGAGGATGGTGTAAAGAGGTTTCAGAGTAGACACGGGTTGAGTGTAGATGGGGTTGTTGGTCCAGCCACAAGGAGGGCTTTAGATATTACAGTTGATGAGAAGATAGATAGAGTTCTGTTGAATATCGATAGGGTAAAGTGGCTACCTAGAGATGTTGATGAGAGGTATATAATTGTAAATATTCCTGAGTTTATGCTACACTATATTGATGGTGGGAGGGAGATTAGGAGTTTTCCAGTTATCGTTGGAAAGAGGAGACACAATACACCGATATTCAGGGATGAGATATCATATATTGTACTAAATCCATACTGGAAAGTGCCAGAGAAGATTGTTAAGAGAGAGATAATACCTAGAATGGTTAAGAGTCCCAGCTACCTTAGACGAGAGGGGTTGGAGATACATAAGAGTTGGTATGAGAAGTCTCCAAAAATAAATCCATATACCCTATATTGGGAGGATTACTACTACGGTTATGAGAAGTTTCCATATAAAATTATGCAACCACCCGGTCCTAAAAATGCTCTTGGAAAGATAAAGTTTAAGTTTCCAAATAGGTTTAATGTCTATCTACATGATACCCCGACAAAGAGACTCTTTAGAAGGAGTAGAAGGGCATTTTCTCACGGCTGTATAAGGGTATCAAAGCCTATAGAGCTATTTGAGGAGATTGCAAAAGTTAATGGGATAGATATTGAGAGAAGCAGGAGAGTATTGAGGGGGAAGAGAAAAGTTCAGATAAATATATCGAAGAGGATACCTGTATATATAATATATCTAACAGCTGGATATAATGATAGGGAGGGGGTTATTGAGTTTAGAGAGGATATATATGGCTATGATAAGCTTCAAAAGAGGGTAGATTAACCTCTAAAATTTCCATTTCCTATCGATATTAAATCCCATTTTTTTAGAAAATTGTGAACTACTATATAGATGTAAGTTTATGTTAAAAAATATTTTAATAT
>JAADDP010000006.1 GCA_013153825.1 Campylobacterota bacterium | reverse complement strand
CAATTCGCTCTAAGCTTATATCCCTAAATCTGATGAACCAGAAGGGAATGATGGTTCCATTAACAGAGGTTGTAGATATAAAAAAGGTTAAATCTGAGCCATCAATTATGCATAAGGATTTAAAGAGAACTATAAATGTAATTGCAGAGACAGATATGGTATCTCAAGTCTATCCACTACTAGATGCTAGAGATAATATGAAAGAGTATTTCTCCAAAGATTATATAGTAGAAGATGCCCCAATCTCTACATATATGTTTGACCTATATCTCACAAACAAAAAGAGTGGAGAGAAGTTCCTACTTAGATGGGATGGGGAGATGAAGGTTACACTAGATACATTTAGAGATTTGGGAGCTGCTTTTATTGCTGCGTTAGTTCTCATATTCTTCCTATTGGTTGTATACTATAAGAGTTTTAGTATTAGTGGTGTAATTCTCATTGGCTCATTCCTATCTCTAATTGGGGTAATTGTTGGACACTGGGTAGCAGATAAAGTTACAGAACAGACCTTCTTCCTAACTGCTACATCTCTAATTGGATTTATTGCTCTTATGGGGATAAGCTCAAGAAACTCACTACTTCTAGTAGATTTTGCAATGAGTCTAATGGCAGAAAAGGGGATGGAGAAGAAAAAAGCGATTGCAGTAGCTACTGCTACAAGGGCAAAGCCTATTATGTTAACGGCTGTAGCAATTATTTTAGGTTCAGCACTTCTTGCTAGTGACCCTATATTTGGAGGGCTTGGAGTTGCTCTAATCTCTGGAACAGTTGCTGCTGTATTTGTATCACTACTGTTTGTGCCAGTATTAATGGACAATACTAAAGCCATTAATGCTTCTGGATTTAATAACTAAACGATAGACCATTAGGTCTATCTCAAACTATTGATGGGGGAAAGTAATGTTAAAAGAGGTGGTAGAGACCTTTAATATTGGTGCATCTTATATAATTGGCTCATATATTCTCCCAGGAGAACCAATCTACAAAATATCAAAAACTTTAAACCAAAAGATAAAATTGAATATCACAGAGTGTGATAAAATTGTAGCTGGAGTTGAGAGGGGAGAGTTTAATTTAGGATTAATAGAAAACCCAATCTTTAAAAAAGGATTGATATATAAAGAGTGGTTAAGAGATGAGCTTGTATTATGCTCTAAAGTTAAATTGCCAGACGAGTTGGATATATTTTGGCTAAATAGGCTAAATCTAATAACAAGAGATGATAAATCTCCTACAAAAGATACAATTAGTAAATTTCTAAAAAAAGCTGGTCTCTCATATAGAGATTTTAACTCTACAATTAGAGCAGATAACCCAACAGCACTAATTCAGGGGGTAAAGTGGTCTAGACCAGATAGCAAAAATCCAACTGTATCTATAGTATCTAAAATAGCGATAGATGATGAGGTTAGGGCTGGTAAACTACACATCTCAAGAATAGAGGGTCTAAGTATGGTTAGAACCTTCTATATCGTATATAGAAGAGATAATATAGAGTTGATGAAAAAACTCTATTTCTAATTTTTCTGCTATAATTCAAAAATTTTCTTAAAAGGCAGTTGTTTATATGAGAAGAGCATTACTAAGTGTTAGTGATAAGAGAGATATTGTAAAATTTGCAAAGGGGCTAGAGAAGCTAGGCTTTGAGATAGTATCTACTGGTGGAACTTTTAAAAAGTTGCAGGAGGCTGGAGTAGATGTTATCGAGATAGATAGAGTGACAAAGTTTCCTGAGTGTTTTGAGGGGAGAGTAAAGACACTAAATCCATATATACATGGTGGTATTCTATATAAAAGGGATAATAGCAACCACCAAAAAGAGGCACAAGAGTTAAATATTCAAGCGATAGATTTGGTATGTGTAAATCTATACCCCTTTAAAGAGACTATAGAGAGGACAGATGATTTCGAAGAGATTATAGAAAATATCGATATTGGTGGTCCTACAATGGTTCGCTCATCAGCAAAGAATTTTCAAGATGTTCTAATTGTCACAGACATCAATGATTACAATTTAGTATTAGAAAAACTAGAAAATGGAAGTGATGATTTTGAGTTTAGACGCTCCCTAATGGTAAAGGCTTTTGAGCATACAGCAAATTATGATGTGATGATTGCAAACTATATGAATGGGAGGTTCAATAGTGGCTTTGGAGAGTATCAGTTTATAGCTGGGAAAAAGGTGTTTGATACAAGATATGGGGAGAACCCACACCAAGATGGGGCTTTATACCAATTTAAAAGCCACTTCAGCAACAACTTTAAGGCTATCAAAGGGGAGGCTAGTTTCAATAACCTAACAGATATAAATGGGGCTATAAAGATTGCCTCAAGCTTTGGAGATAGAGATGCTATATGTATTGTAAAACATGGAAACCCTTGTGGATTTGCAATCAAAGATACCCTATTAGAGTCATATAGAGAGGCTCTAAAGTGTGACCCTATATCTGCCTTTGGAGGGGTTGTAGCTGTAAATGGAGTTGTTAATAGAGAGTTGGCAGAGGAGATGAACAAGATATTTTTAGAGGTGGTGATTGCTGGAGAGTTTACAGATGGTGCTATAGAGGTCTTTAGTTCTAAAAAGCGAATAAAGCTCTTCTCTCAAAACTCAAATAGATTGATAGTTCCAAAGGATAGCCATGACTTTAAACATATTGAGGGTGGATTTGTATATCAAAATAGTGACTGTATCTGCGACAATGAGGTTACAAATGCTAAACTAAAATCTAATAGAGAGGCTACAGCACAAGAGAAGTTAGATTTAGAGATTGCATGGAAAGTGGCAGGACTTACAAAATCTAATTGTGTTGTATATGTTAAAAATGGGGCTATGGTAGCTGTTGGAATGGGAATGACAAGTAGGGTTGATGCCTCAATCTGTGCATTGAGAAAGGCAAAAGAGCTTGGAATTGATGTTAAAGGCTCTGTAATGGCTAGTGAGGCGTTCTTCCCATTTAGAGATAGCATAGATGAGGCTGGAAAGGCAGGAGTTACAGCAATTATTGAACCAGGGGGAAGTATTAGAGATGATGAGGTGATTGAAGCATCTAATGAGCATAATATTGCCCTATACTTTACAACAGTTAGACACTTTCTACACTAAATTTTAAACAAAATATCCACAATTATTTGATATTATCCATTTGAAATAATAATATTAAATAATAAGGATATTTTAAATGAAAAAGATACTCTTCTCTTTTTTTATTCTCTTATCACTTCTAAAAGCTGAAGTTATAAATGTTACTGCTACACCCCAATTTCTGGAGAGTAATCCAGATATAAAGGTTATAGATATTAGAACTCCTAGTGAGTGGAGAGAGACGGGAATTATAAAAAACTCTTATACTCTAACCTTTTTTGATGAGAGAGGTTACTACAATATAGAAAATTTCCTAAATGGATTAAATAAGATTGTAAAGAGAGATGAGAAGTTTGCCCTAATATGTAGAACTGGGAGTAGAACCACTATGGTATCAAACTTTCTAGGCAAAAAATTACACTATAATGTAGTAAACCTTAAAGGTGGAATAATGAGCCTTGTTAGCAGAGGTTATAAACTAGTTCCATATAAACAATAATAGAGAGGCTAAAAAGCCTTTCTCATAATATTTTCTATCTGCTCAAATCTAGAATTTATCCCAATAAAGTATTGAAAGGCTAAAACCCCCTGATATATCAACATATCCTCCCCATCTCTAGCCAGAACAGCTTTAGATTTTGCAAATTTTAAAAATGGGGTCTCCTTTCCATAGATTACATCTATAACCCCCTTTGCATCTGGAACTGTAGCCTCCAATATTTCAACTGGAGCTGGAAGATTATCATCACTTAAACCTGCTGATGTCATATTCACAACTAAATCATACTCTATCTCTGGTTTAAAGTTATCAAATGTATATATATTAAACTCCCCTCTAAAGCTCTCTAACCTCTTAGCACTCCTATTTAATATATCAACCCTATATCCCCTATCCTTTAATATGGCACTTGTAGCCTTTGCAGTTCCACCTGCCCCTAAAAATAGAATATTTTTAACAGCTCCAAAACTCTCTACTACTCTTAGAAATCCCATAGCATCTGTATTGTATCCATAGAGCCTATCGCCTCTTCTTACAACTGTATTTACAGCTCCAACCCTCTTTGCAAACTCATCAACCTCATCACAAGCTCTAAATGCACTCTCCTTATGTGGAACTGTAACATTTGCCCCATCTAAACCAAGCTCAAAAAATTTATCTCTAAGGGCATCTCCATTCTCCAATCTATATCTACCATAACAGCCATCTATACCAAGACCATATAGAGCGTAACTCTGCATAAGTGGCGACTTTGAGTGGGATACAGGATTTCCAAAAATTGCAAATATCTTCTTCATAGATTAAACCTCCATTTTTTGGATAATTATACCCAAAACTACTTTCTGCTATAATCACTATAATGGTTAAAAAGATATTAATAGCAGGGTCAATTATAGGCAAACTAGGGGCAATCACGGTAGTTGAACCAGTAGATATAGCATCTAAGCCAAATGGAAATAGCAACTCAATAGATTTGGGATATAGCGTCTCTAGTGGTAATTCAGATACAAGCAAGTTGAATGTAAAAATTTTTAGTGACTACTCATCAGATAAGAGCTACAAATTTATAGTTGGTGACTACACATATGGAAAATCTAGAGGAAAGGAGAGTGTAAATAGATACTATCTCCATAGTCGTATACTACAGAAGCTATATGGGCTACATGTCTGGGAACTCTTTGGACAGATTGAGGGGAATAGATTTCAGAACCTAAAGTTAAGAGAGCTACTTGGAGTGGGGGTAAGATTTAAACTTATGAGATATCTATACCTCGGGAGTGGTCTCCTATATGTGCATGAGAACCTAAAGGATAGTGACTCAAATAGTTTCCCTAGTGGAAATATCTACATAGCCTATAAGGATAGCTTTAAGTTAAATGTCCCTTTAGACCTCATCTACACAGGCTACTTTCAACCAACACTAGAGGATGGGAGCGACTACCACACTCTACAGAAGCTGAAGGTATCAATCCCCATTACAGATAGTGTAAATTTAAACTTTAAACTTGAACACTCCTACGACTCAATGCCACCTGCTGGAGTTAAAAAGAGTGACCTATCTGAGACTATCTCCATCTCATATAGCTTTTAATAACCTTTTAGTTATAATCTCGCCCAACTATCATAGCTAAAAGGTTATTTATATAATGGACTATAAAGATACACTACTACTTCCAAAGACAAAATTTCCAATGCGTGGAAATCTTCCCCAGAATGAGCCAAAGAGATATAAGAGATGGGAAGAGCTAAAAGTATATGAGCAGATGAAAAAGAATAGAGAAGATAGAGATATGTTTACTCTACACGATGGACCCCCATATGCAAATGGGGATATCCATATAGGTCACGCCCTAAATAAAATATTAAAAGATATAATATTAAAACATAACTACTTTCAGGGTAAATCTGTAAGAATGGTTGTTGGTTGGGACTGCCACGGATTGCCAATTGAGCAGAAGGTAGAGGAGAAGATTGGAAAGTCTAAAAAGGAGGCTATGCCAACTACAGAGTTTAGAGAGCTATGTAGAAGACATGCAAAAAAGTATATAGATATTCAAAGAGATAGCTTCAAGAGGTTGGGGGTTACTGCAGATTGGGATAACCCATATATAACTATGGACTTTAAGTTTGAGGCAAATATATATAGAACTCTCTGTCAAGTGGCAAAGAGAGGTCTTTTAGTAGAGAGACACAAGCCTATATTCTGGTCTTGGGCAGCTAGAACTGCACTAGCAGATGCTGAGGTTGAGTATCAAGATAAAGAGGACTACTCCATATATGTAAATTTTGAGCTAAGTGGTGATGCAAAAGATAAGCTAAATATCGAAGGGGACGCTGGAGTTGTAATCTGGACAACAACCCCTTGGACACTCCCTGCAAATGTTGGAGTTGCTCTAAACCCTGAGGAGATATATGTTCTAACTGAAGATGGCTACATTGTAGCAAAGGCTAGATATAACTCTCTAATTGAAGAGGGGGTATTTAAAGGGGAGGTTAAAAGAGAGTTTAGCTCAAAAGAGCTAGAGATGCTAGTTGCAATCAACCCTCTAAATGGTAGAGAGTCTAAGATTATATTAGGGGAGCATGTTCTAATGGATGGGGGGACTGGGTGTGTCCATACAGCCACAGGACATGGGGAAGATGACTATAGAGTTGGACTCAAATATAACCTAGATGTGATTATGCCTGTAGATGAGAGGGGATGTTATGATGAGCTTGTAGTAGGATTAAATCTACTACCAGACCCAGAGGAGTTTGTAGGGGTTCACATCTTTAAGGCAAATGAGAGGATATTAGAGCTACTAGGGGAGAGTCTCCTAAAGGTTACAAAGTTTACCCACTCATACCCACACTGCTGGAGAACAAAAAAGCCTCTAATATATAGAGCTACAAATCAGTGGTTTATAGCTGTAGATAAGGCTCTAGATGGAGAGGATAGAGGTCTAAGAGATATAGCATTAGATGCCATTGAGGATGTATCATTTATCCCAGCAAATGCTAGAAATAGGCTAAGACCTATGGTAGAGAAGCGTCCAGATTGGTGTATATCTAGACAGAGAAGCTGGGGAGTTCCAATAGCATTCTTTAGAAGAAAAGATACAAAAGAGCTGATATTAGATGATGAGGTATTAGATAGTATCGCCTCAATCTTTGATGAGAGGGGGGCTGATGCTTGGTATGATATCTCAATAGCCGAACTTCTCCCAGAAGATTCAAACTATAACCCTGATGAGTTAGAGAAGATTAATGATATCTTAGATGTATGGTTTGATAGTGGCTCAACTTGGAATAGTGTTCTAAAGAGTGGCAACTACGATGCAGGAGAGTTTCCAGCATCTCTATATCTAGAGGGTAGCGACCAACATAGAGGGTGGTTTCAATCATCTCTACTTCTAAGTAGTGCTATTGAGGGGGTTGCCCCATATAGAACCCTAATTACTCACGGCTTTACTGTGGATGAAAAGGGTGAGAAGATGAGTAAATCTAAGGGGAATGTTGTAGCCCCAGATAAGGTCATAAAGCAGTATGGTTCGGAGATTTTAAGATTATGGGTTGCCCTTAGTGACTACCAAAATGACCTGAAGATATCTAACAATATCCTAAAACAGACGGCAGAGCAGTATAGAAAGATTAGAAATACCTTTAGATTTCTACTAGCAAATATCAACGATTTAGAGGAGCCAGTAGCTATTGAGGAGTTTGGAGAGCTAGATAGATGGATTTTAAATAGAGCCAAGAGTATATTTAGTGAGGTTAAGAGGGCATTTGATGAGAGCGACTTCCTAAGAGGATTTGGACTCTTAAACAACTTTATCACAAATGAGCTAAGTGGGATATACCTAGATATCACAAAAGATAGACTCTACTGTGAGGCAAAAGATAGCACCACAAGAAGAGCTACACAGTCGGCAATGCTTCTAATTGCTAAATCTATGTTGGGACTTATTGCTCCAACACTAACATATACAGCAGATGAGATTATAGAGTATGCACCTAAGAGCCTAAGAGGAGATATGGACTCTATATTTGATTTAGAGTATCAAGAGTTACCAGAGATTAAAAGCTTTGATGATGGAGTGCTACTTGAAGCTAGAGAGAAGTTCTCAGAGGCTATCGATAGACTAAAAAAAGATAAAATAATAAAATCTACACTAGAGGTTAAGATTGTAGGAGATATATCAATTTTTCCACTCCAAGGTAGAGATTTAGAGGATTGGTTTATTGTATCAGCAATAGAGAGCTTATCAGAGCAGGAGAGCTTAGCAGAGTTTAGTGTTGGAGATAAAATCTTTAAGATAGAAAAGGCATCAAAATATAAATGTCCTAGATGTTGGAGATATGCTAGTGAGAGTGAAGATGAGGTTTGTGATAGATGTCAAGAGGTGGTATCTTAATGTTTGACCTATCAAAACCAGTCCCCAATGAGGTAATTATTGGCTCTATTATCTTTATTTTTATATTAATTGGGATTGGGCTTTTAAGTGTTAGATATTATAAGAAAAAGTATAGATAGCTTCTATTATTTAAAGGTTTTTTATGAAGAGAGTTCTAATAGTATGTAGAGGAAATAGTTGCAGAAGTATTATGGCTGAAGCTATAATAAACTCCTATTTAAGTATAAATGGGGTTGAAGCTTTTAGCTGTGGCTCTAATATAAAGGAGAGGATAAACCCACATACCCAACAGCTCTTGGAGGAGAGGGGGGTATATAATAGAGAGGTCTACTATCCAAAGGGGTGTGAAGAGTTTAAGGATGTAGAATTTGATTTAGTAGTAACAGTTTGTGACTCGGCTAAAGAGGAGTGTTCTATATCATCTTTTAAGACTAAAGAGTCTATCCATATGGGCTTTGAAGACCCAGATGGTAAAGATTATAGAGAGTTTGAAAAGAGCTTTTTTGATATTAGAGAGAGACTCCTCCCTAAGGTTGAGGAGATTTTACAATACAAATAAATAAAAAATATTGTAAAATACGAATATTCTATTATATAGATAATATTTCATACCTAACTAGCGAAATCCAAGCAATTATGGGATTTATCTATTATATTGAATAAAAATTACAATAAGGTAGCTTGAACCTTAATCATAACAGATGACTGCGAAGAAATTTGCGTTATTTGCGATTTTAATCAAGAGTTAAACTATATAGAAAAGCGTGTAATATGGGAAATTTATTAGAGTAGTTTAAACCACTCTAATATTCTCCATCCCACAAACTCTTTCTATAACTTT